>JACFNS010000175.1:0-3654 GCA_019454705.1 Taibaiella sp.
AACGTATCATCTTTCAGCCCCCGCAAGACAGGCTGAACAAGTTGCGTACCACATGGCTATTCTCTCCCACCCGTATGCGGGTATTGAAAAGAGAAAAAGAAATAGAAGCGTTGTTAAAAAAGAGTTCGGTTACTTACGGAATACTGTAAGCTATTCCCTTGGCTTGGGAATATGCTTCCTGTCCCATCGAAGGGCGTAGCTGAGGAATACATTGAAATCAAACACAGTGTTCTTTTCCCCCTTGCCATATCCTGCAATATTGTACGGCGGCAGTTCTGTAAACTGTTTGGCATTGAGCATAAACTTGCCACGCATATTCCATCCCAGGAAGAGATGTTTGGCTATTTCTACCCTCACCCCACCTGTCAGTTCTATCCAGTGTGCCGTCAGGCCTGCACCTGCCACTGTGCCGGAAACGGTACCCCAGGTGCTGTCTGTGATGGTGTAATTGGCATTACTGCGGTTGATTAAACCTACACCGTAACGCAGCCCTATGAAAGCCATGTCCCAGTCGTTCTGTTTCAAACGGGGCAACAGGCTCTTGTTCACACCCGCCCTAAAGAAGATATTGTTGCTCTTGTAAGCCAGGTCAGGGTAATTGAGGGAGGCGTTGCCCCAGCCACCTTCCGCCACTATATACAGGTCTTTCCGCCAATAGAAATCCAGTTCCAGTTCGTAACTGATACGTTCTTCTTTATCCTTCTGCAACTGATTGAAGAGTATCCTGCTGACATCGAACCCTAAGCGTAGCTGGTGAGCGCTATCCACTATTGCCACACGTTCCTCTTCTTCCTCCTCTACATCCTGTGCAGAAGCATTTACCGCAGTGGCAAGTAACAATATGCTAATTCTTATAAAATACTTTAACATGTATTACATCTGTTGCGTTAGTCACTTCTGTTTTTTCTATACGGGCAGAGTCAATTGCGTAATTTGTCGTCACAATATTCTTCAAAGAATACACCATAGCATACCCGCAGGCTGTAGAGAGGAACACCGGTTTACGTTCGTAATAAAAAGTAATCGTGTCCAACAGGGTGCGGTTATTCGTATCCGCCATAATAAACCATCTGGTGCTATCAGCAACAGCAGATAGAGGCCCTTGAAAATCACTTTGGGCAGCATTACCATAGTAGAAAGAATCTATACTTGTATCTACATACCCAACTACAGGTGAAGGAAGCTTAACGGCAACACCAGCACTCCCTGTATCTGCAGCAGTCATGGTTTGCAGTTTCAGAAAGTACCTCCTCGGCTCCAGGCAGGGGCTTCTGCCATCATTACTCTTATTGCCAGCCATGGAGACGCCGGACAGCAATAAAAACGAGATAACTCCAATGGTATGCCGTTTAGTCATTGAGTGATGCCAGTAGTTTATCTATATCCCCTATCAACGAATTCAATTGTTTGCGCATGGCGTTTTTATCCCCCTTCGATGCTATAGCATCTGCGGTTTGAGCAGTGGTTAATTGCTCTTCAAGGGTTATCACTTTCTTATTCAGTTGTTGCAGTTCATCCCTTTGTTGGTGCAATGCCTGTTGCAGGCTTTCTTTCTCAGCCTGCAGTGCTGCGTACTTTTTCAGCAGCTTGTCCAGTTTGCTATGTAACAAAGTCAGTTCCTGCATTATTCCCTGATTTGCGCCTGTAAATCTTTTTTATACGCGTTCACCAATTGCTGCACCAGTTTATCAGTTTCTTCATCCGTTAAGGTACGGTCTTGCAACTGGAAAATATAATTCAGGGCGTAAGACTTTTTGCCCACGCCCAGTTTATCGCTTTCAAACACATCAAACAGGCTATAGCCCTGTAACGAATCAATACCCAGTTTATCCGTCACTTCCTGCACCTGCTGGTACGTTACCTGCTTATCTATTACAATAGCCAGGTCGCGCTGTACCGATGGATATTTAGGCACTTCCGCATACTTCACTTTAGCAACATCTACGGCTTTCATCCACACATCCCAGTTGATAGCTGCAAAATAAACCTGCTGTCGTATATCAAAATCCGCAAGTTTCCTGGATGATACCGCACTGATATTACATAGCAGTTGTTTCTTCCAGCTTATTTGTGCACCCTGTTCGTTATGCACAGTCGACGTTTTGGTAATGCCAGCATATTGCAGCAGGTTATTAACAACCCCCTTTATGTAATACAAATCTGCTTCCCGCTCCTTCTGGTTCCAGCTTTGGCTTTGTGTAGTGCCTGTCAGGTATAGTGCCAGTTGGTTTTGCTCCTCGTACCCTTTGTCTGTTACAGCATAGATTTTTCCGTATTCAAATAAAGCTAAATCCGTATTCTTCCTGTTACAGTTGTATTGTATTACTTCCAGCCCGCTTTCCAGCATCGACGGACGCAATACATCCAGCTCGCTGGTCAGGCTGTTCAGCATCTTTACCAATCCTTCCTGTTCCGGGTAATACTTACTGTTTACAATTGAGTTGGTCACTATCTCCCTAAAACCAAGTCCTGTCAATATCCCCGCCAGTTTATTCCTCATACCCATATCATTGGGCATCGGGCGGTTGAGTGTGATGTTCAGCTTTTCGGGTATCGGTATATTATCCAACCCATCTATACGCAGTATCTCTTCTACTATATCTGCTTGCTGAAAAACATCCGTCTTATTGGTAGGCACTACAACTGTAAAACCTTCCTCCGTTATGTTTTGCAGACTGAATCCCAATGCAACCAGCAGCTTTTTTATCCGCTCGCGGTCGTATTCTTTGCCGCTCAGCTTAGTGATATAGTTGTAAGTTACATCTACTGTTTTAGGCTCTATCTCCCGTGCATATATATCGGTTACTTCGCTACTTATTTTACCTCCGGCAATTTCCACCATCAACTGCGCTGCACGCTCCAGCGCGGCTCGCAGGTTGTTGATGTCCACTCCTTTTTCGAAGTGTGTAGCAGCATCTGTACGCAAGCCGTGGTGCAACGATGTACGGCGTATGTACTGTGGGTCGAAGTAGGCACTCTCTAAAAATATTTTAGTAGTGGTATCTGTAACTCCACTATGCATACCGCCAAACACCCCTGCTATACACATACCACCTTCGGCATCACATATCACCAGGTCATTGCCCTGCAGCTTTCTTTCCTTTTCATCCAGCGTAACAAACTTTGTCCCTTCCGGCAAAAATTGCACACGAACGGTTTGCCCTTTTATTTTATCTGCATCAAAGGCATGCAAAGGTTGCCCGTACTCATGCAGCACATAATTGGTAATATCTACAATATTATTAATCGGCCTTACACCTATTGCTTCCAACCTGCGTCGCAGCCATTCGGGCGATGCCGATACATTCACTCCACTGATGCCTACCCCCATATAACGCGCGCAAGCCTCAGGATTGTTTATCTCTACTTTTATGGCAGAGGGTTCATTAGATGCCGTAAAACCTGAAACAGGTAGTTTCGCTTTATATTCTGCACTCTTGTGATAAGACAGGTATGCAGCTACATCTTTAGCTACACCTATATGGCTCATCGCGTCCGACCTGTTGGGCGTAAGCCCTATATGTATGGCAGTATCCGCAGGCGGAATATTGTAGTATTCTTTGGCCAGTGCACCTACAACTGCATCTGCAGGTAATACGATGATACCATCGTGGTCGCTGCCCAGCCCTATCTCATCTTCCGCACATATCATGC
>JACFNS010000175.1:3664-5850 GCA_019454705.1 Taibaiella sp.
TTTTATCGGGAATGATTCACTGTTAGTCGGGTGTACGGTAGCGCCTACCGGGGCCACCACCACTTTTTGCCCCGCTGCAACATTAGGTGCGCCGCATACAATATGCAATGGTTCAGCCCCTCCTATGTTAACGGTGGTCACTTTCAATTTATCCGCATCAGGGTGTTTTTCACATGTCAAAACTTCACCTATTACCATCCCTTCCAGACCGCCTTTTACGGTTTCCACAGCCTCCAGGGCCTCCACTTCCAGCCCTATTGAGGTAAGAATACGGGCCAGTTCTCCCACTTCAATGGGCTCGGGCAGGTATTCCGACAACCAACTATATGATATGACCATTTTTTGTCCTTGAAACTTAAATCGGGTGTAAAGATAACCCATCATTATAGCAATTTGCATCGTTTAAAAAAAATCGTTGTCCGGACCATTTATTCACATCCTTTTGTGGGTTGAGTGTGAATATGTGTTATTTTTGCATTAAGAATGTGAATAACAACGATACATACCAATAATACAATAGAACAAACCGTGTATAAGCTGTGCGCGAAGGACTGAAAATTATATTCCATGATACCCTGTACAAGTAATTTTTTTCAGGTTACATTCGTTTTCAGCTACCGCTTTTTTCCTTCCGGTAATGCTCCGTTAACGTTTAGGACACGTTTCGGTAACATAAAAAAGGACTAAAAAAGCTGGAAACAGCACCGGTAGTGAAAGGATAATTTTTGTTTTACAATAAATAGTACGCTAACCCCAAGATGGCAGTTAACATAAAGAAAGAATTTGGTAATACCCGCAACCGCAAACCTGACATTTCGACACTGGTTTACGGTAAAATACCACCCCAGGCGCCCGAGCTGGAAGAGGCTATCCTCGGCGCCATAATGCTGGAAAAAGATAAACTGGCTGAAGTACTGGAAATTATACAAAGCCCTGACTGTTTCTACGGGCCGGCCAATCAAAAGATATACGCTTCTATCCGCAGGCTGTTTGACAAGGGTATGCCGGTAGACCTGCTGACCGTAACCGAAGAATTGAGAAAGAGTAGCGAACTGGAACTGGTGGGTGGCCCTTACTACCTCACCAACCTGACGATGAACGTAGTATCGAGTGCCCACGTAGAATCGCATGCGCGTATCGTGATGGAAAAGTTCATCCAGCGCGAACTGATACGTATTTCGGGGGAAATAATCGGCAACGCCTACGAAGACAGCACTGACGTGTTTGACCTGCTGGATAAAGCAGAGTCTAACCTGTATGAGATAACAGACAACCACCTGCGTAAAAACTTTACCAGCCTGAAGGATGTACTGGTGCGTACCGTGCAGGAAATAGAGGAAGCCAAAAACAAAAAAGATGACCTGACTGGTGTGCCAACAGGCTTTACCGACCTGGTCAATCTGACATCGGGATGGCAAAAAACCGACCTGATTATCCTGGCAGCACGTCCAGCCGTGGGTAAAACAGCTTTCTGTCTTAACCTGACGATGAACGCTGCCATGCATGCAGGTGAACCTTTCCCGGTTGCTTTCTTCTCGCTGGAGATGGGCGCGGGACAGCTGGTAAAAAGGATGCTGGCAGCCGTAACAGAGGTCAGCATGGATGCCATTACCAAAGGCCGGATGCAGGAGCACGAGTTTGTGCAAATGACACAACGCATGAACAAACTGGCAACAGCGCCCATCTTCCTCGACGACCAGGCCGCCCTGAATATATTCGAGCTACGCGCCAAAGCCAGGAGGCTGAAACAAAAACACGACATTAAACTGATAGTGATAGACTACCTGCAGCTGATGCAGGGAAGTATTGAAAAAGGCGGCAACCGCGAGCAGGAGATATCCAAAATCTCCCGCGACCTGAAGCAACTGGCCAAAGAACTGGAAGTACCGATTATTGCACTGTCCCAGTTGAACCGTTCTGTGGAATCAAGGAAGGACTCAAAAGTACCACAACTGAGCGACCTGCGTGAATCGGGAGCGATTGAGCAGGATGCGGATATGGTTATGTTCCTGTACAGGCCGGAGTACTACGGTATTAACAACGATGAAATGGGCCAGCCAATAGAGGGTGAAACCCATATACACGTAGCCAAGCACCGTAACGGTAGCACCGATACGGTTAAAGTACGCTTCATCAAAGAATACCAGAAGTTCACCGACATGCCCAACGATAATTTCGGCGGGTTT
>JACFNS010000176.1 GCA_019454705.1 Taibaiella sp.
ACAGACGAATCCTTCTTTTGCCCTTGTCATTGGATGTTTTACACTGTCGAATGGTGACGATGTGATGGTCATTTTGTAGTCAAGTGCATGTTCAGATTGACTAGTAGTGCTTGTTTCATTCTTGCATGTGTAATCATAAAAAAAACGTTCATCATCTAATACAAAGTACTTTTCTAATGCTTTTTTAAGAAATGTATCGTCTAAAGATTCATAACTAACCTGCTCGTACTGGTATCTGTACTTCTCATATAACAGGGTGTCATTATTCCCATCGGTTTTATCAGGAGTTTCGGCAATACTAATACTATCATCAATTTGTCGGCCATCGGCGTCTTTTCTATCGGATTCAGCACATGAGATTATCAATAATAACAAAGGGAATATCTTACAGATGGTTTTCAGCATAATAATAAAGTGTCCTTAAAACTAAGGGTTATTTTTCAATCTCATTTACTGATAATAGCTTTAGGCCATCCATACAACCCTCACCCAACCCCAACTGAAACCATTTTACATCATGGCAGTTAGCATTTTTACCCGCTCATTAGCCTGCGCTATTACTTCTCCAGTTAATCCTTTATCTATGACAGTAAACGCCGTTGGCAGGGGCGGCTCAACATAATGTTCGTCCAGGAAGAGCTGCATCCATATATTGCTGTGCCACTCCCCCAGTTTATAACCAACGTTCCTGAACATGCCTATATCTTCAAAACCCATAGACCGGTGAAAGGCCAGGCTGGCAGCGTTTGTAGAGAGTATGCTCACGTATATGCTCTTATACCCCTGTTCTTTCATCAGCGCAAACAGGGCATCGTATAATATGCGCGCTATACCACGACGGTGGTGCGCCTCGGATAAATACACCGTGGTCTCGGCGCACCAGCTGTACCCCATCCTTTCCCTGTGCGTGCTGCCATAAGCATAACCTATTATTTCCCCGCCATATTCGCAAACCAGGTAGGGATATTTTGCGCTTATTTTAGCAATTCTGTTCCTGAATTCTTCCACAGAGGGCACGTCATATTCAAATGTACTCGCGGTTTGTTGTACATAAGGCTTGTACACATTCAGTACTTGTTCCGCATCGTTTACGGCAGCTAATCTTATTCTGTATTCATTCATCATTACTATAATTAAAAACCCCGCCATGCGGCGGGGTTCGTTGTGTTTATCTTAAGAACAACAGTTCGCGGTACTTAGGCAGCGGCCACAGTTTGTCGTCCACTATCAGTTCCAGTTTATCTACATGGTAGCGTATTTTATCGAAGTGTGGTTTCACATCGTTGCAATACAGGTCGGCGCGTTTGTGGCTGTCTTCCACTTTGTTCGCCTTTTTGCGGGCTTCTATCATGCTCTCCACATTGTCGTTGATGTTCTGTATATGCCTGCTCACCACTTCCACCAGGTTCAGCTGTGCTTTGTAGGTGGCTTCACCCAATCCCAGTTCTTTCAATCCTTTTACATTTTCTATCAGCGTGTTCTGGTAAGATATAGCTGCAGGCAATATGTGGTTGGTAGCCATATAGCCCAGTATGCGGGCTTCTATCTGCACCTTCTTTATATACTCTTCCAGCATTATTTCCACACGGGCTTCCAGTTCGCGCTCGCTGTATATGTTGTTTTCAAAGAACAGTTTCTTAGCGCTCTCTGTCAGGTAGGCGTTCAGTGCTTCGGGCGTGGTCTTCATATTGCTCAGGCCGCGCTTTTCTGCTTCTTTGGCCCACTCCTCGCTGTAGTTGTCGCCTTCAAAACGTATCTTCTTCGACTCTGCAATGTATTTACGCAATACATGCATGATGGCTATTTCTTTCTTATCGCCTTTCTCTATCAACCCGTCCACTTCTGCCTTGAACTTCTTCAGCGAGTCGGCCATGATGGTGTTGATAATCATCAGCGGAGAACCACAGTTGGCTGCAGAACCCACCGCGCGGAACTCGAACTTATTACCCGTAAATGCAAAGGGGCTGGTACGGTTGCGGTCGGTATTGTCCATCAGCAGCTCGGGTATCTGCTTATGTATATCCAGTTTCAGTATCACTTCATCCTGCTCACTGAATTTTTCTTTCACACGCTCTTCCACTTCGTTCAGCACCTGTGTCAGGTAGCGGCCCACATATACTGATATGATGGCGGGCGGCGCTTCGTTGGCACCCAGGCGGTGGTCGTTACCGGCTGATGCGATAGCGGCACGCAGCAGGTCGGCGTTATCATGCACGGCTTTGATGATGTTCACAAAGAAAGTCAGGAACATCAGGTTGGTACGTGGTGTTTTACCGGGAGAAAGCAGGTTAACACCTGTATCAGTTGCCAGGCTCCAGTTGTTGTGCTTACCGCTACCGTTCACACCTGCAAATGGTTTTTCGTGCAGCAGCACTTTCAGCCTGTGGCGTTTGGCTACCTTGGTCATTACGTCCATCAGCAGGCTGTTGTGGTCCACAGCTATGTTCGCTTCTTCAAATATCGGCGCACATTCAAACTGGCCGGGCGCTACCTCGTTGTGGCGGGTGCGCAGTGGTATGCCCAGTTTGTACGATTCCTGTTCGAAGTCCTGCATGAAGGCGTACACACGCTCAGGTATAGTACCAAAGTAATGGTCTTCCAACTGCTGGCCCTTAGCGGGTGCGTGGCCTACCAGTGTACGTCCGCACAGCACCAGGTCGGGGCGGGCGTTGGCCATCACCTCGTCCACTACAAAGTATTCCTGCTCCCAGCCCAGGGTAGCAGTTACTTTGGTTACATTTTTATCAAAATAATTACAAACATCTACCGCCGCTTTGTTCAGCTCGTGTATCGACCTGAGCAGGGGTGCTTTATAATCCAGGCTCTCACCATTGTAAGCTATAAAGATAGTAGGGATGCACAGTGTCTTACCCTGTCCGCTCTCAATAATGAATGCGGGAGAAGAGGGGTCCCACGCGGTATAACCACGCGCCTCGAACGTAGCACGTATGCCACCGTTGGGGAAGCTGGATGCATCGGGCTCCTGCTGTATCAGCGCATCGCCGTCAAATATTTCTATGGCTGTGCCATCGCTTTTTATGGTAAAGAACGAATCGTGTTTCTCAGCAGTAGTACCTGTCAGCGGCTGGAACCAGTGCGAAAAGTGGGTAACCCCATGCGACTCTGCCCATGCCTTCATGCCTGCGGCCACCTGGTCGGCTATGCGGCGGTCCAGTTTTTCGCCTGCCTTTATTGAAGCCATCAGGTTTTTGTAAGCCTCATCGCTCAGGTGCTCGCGCATAACGCGCTCGGTAAATACGTGGCTGCCAAATATGGAAGTGATTTTTTTACCGGCGTAGTGCCCGATTTTTTTCTCCTCCCTGGCCAGGTCCTGTAATGCAAGAAAACGTAAAGAAGACATTAGATTAAATTTTTCGCAAATCTAAATTATTTCCTGCAATTCATCCAAATTTTATACAAAAAACTATAAAACATAAATATAGTGAAAATAATTACTTTGTCAGAAAGATGGATGGATAATATCCTCATGCACTATTAAAGCACATGCAAAGTCTTCTCTTACAACGCCTTGTGCAGACATATGCATTTTCGGGTTGGTCAGTTGCAGGTATATATCAAATTGATGATTATATTCATTTTCAGCATATTTTTCTATCGGCAGGTGGTCTATAAACTCTACCCCCCGCCTTCCCTGCCATTTATATGCCGCCTCTTTGGCGCTCCATGCCAGGGTTATAAGCTGCGGGTCGTTGCCGAAAAAAGCCTGCTCCCGCTCCGACAGGAATTTGTTTTGCAGGGCTTCCATACGCGGGTGCCAGCATTGTATATCAATACCGCACTCTACATAGGGGCTCACCACCGCGGCTACGTATGGCCATGAATGTGATATGGAGAAATAATAGTGGTTATTATCTATACGCGGCTTGTCGTGCTCGTCGGGCTGTATGTTCAGCAGCGGGAAGTCCTGTTTCAGGTAGCGAAGCAGGAAGCGGCCCGCCAGGCGCTCTATGCGGCGCTTGTCGCTTTTTATATCAGGTGCGGGCAGGTCGGTACGCTCAATAAAGAAGCTTTCCGGCTCCTCTATCTTCCATATAGCCGCCAGGCTGTATTTATCGCTGCTCCATTCTCTGTATAGTGGCATTGCCCCTCCCGTCCTCCCCCAGGGGGAGGAGTTAATTATTACACAATCATACAAAGATAAGCCCACGATGTCCACATTCTGAAAGGACTTTTGGGTTTTGACTTTTGAATTTTGACTTGAACCGTATATTTGCGCCTATGATACTCTCCGACAAGCGCATACTGGAAGAAATGGAAAAAGGTACTATCAAAATAGACCCTTACAACCGTGCGGACTTAGGCAGCAACAGCTACGATGTGCACCTGGGGCCTACACTGGCCACCTACCGCAACCATATACTGGATGCCAAAGAGCATAACCTGATAGATGTGTTTGAAATTCCGGACGAGGGTTTTGTACTGTACCCGCATATCTTTTACCTGGGGGTAACGGCTGAATACACCGAAACTCATGCGCATGTACCTTTCTTAGAGGGTAAGTCGAGCACCGGGCGACTGGGTATAGATATACATGCCACAGCCGGCAAGGGCGATGTAGGCTTCTGCGGCAACTGGACACTGGAAATCTCAGTAAAGCAACCCGTGAAGGTATATAAGGGTATGCCCATAGGACAGTTAATATACTTCCCCGTAGATGGTGAGATAGAAGTAAAATACAACCAGAAGAAAAACGCCAAATACAGCAACCAGCACAATATGCCGGTAGAGAGTATGATGTGGAAGAATAAGTTTTAGACCATGAAACACATACTTATATTTATCCTTTTATTAAGCCATTTCCTTAGTAATCTATAAGTATCCCTAAAAATCGGACAGTTTAAAATTAGACTAAATGTCAATAATTTTAAATTGCATAAGATGAAAAAGACACGATTTACGGAGACACAAATTGTCAAAGTCCTCAAAGAATATGTGGCAGGCAGGAAGTAGAAAGACCTCTGCCGTGAGTTGGAAATATCCAAGGCAACGTTTTGCAACTGGAAGAGTAGATACGGAGGTATGGAGGCTTCTGATGTAAAGTGGATGAAGGATTTGGAAGAAGAGAACGCCAGTCTGAAAAGGATGTTTGCCAACCTGAGTATGGATCATGAGATACTTAAAGAAGTTATCTCAAAAAAGGCTGGTATCCTGCCGGCAAAAAGAGCTGACTGAGCAGATCGTAGAGGAGTATAAGGTGAGTGTACGCAGGGCCTGTAAAATGACTTGTTTATCCAGGTCGGATTACTACTACCGTAGTGTAAAGGATGACACTGCTGTAATTGTAGCATTATAGGCACTGGCAGAGCAGCATCCGTCTTACGGTTTTAAAAAGTTGTTTGCTTATCTGAGGCGCAGGGGACATCTATGGAACCATAAAAGAGTTTATAGAGTTTATAGGCTGCTCAAATTGAATAAACGCCGCAGAGGTAATAGAAGATTACCTGCCAGGGTTAAACACCACTACAGCAACAGGCTACTATCAATCAAAGCTGGAGCATGGACTTCATGAGCGACAGCCTGGTAAATGGTAGAAAGTTCCGGACGTTGAACGTAATAGATGACTGTAGCAGGGAAGCTTTAGCCATAGAAATAGACACCTCTATATCTGCCAAAAGGGTTATCAGAACATTAGAGCAAATCATCGCATGGTGAGGTAAGCCGCGATACATCAGAACAGATAATGGCCCGGAGTTTACCAGCAAAGACTTAGAGTTATGGTGCCTGAGCAAAAGCATCACTATACATTTTATACAACCCGGCAAACCGATGCAAAATGGGTTTATTGAAAGGTTTAATGGTAGTTATAGAAGAGAATTACTTGATGCT
>JACFNS010000177.1 GCA_019454705.1 Taibaiella sp.
CAAGGCCTATTTGAATATTTGCGGAACTATTGAGGTCTATAATCAGTTTTTCCAGGTTCTCCTCCTGGTCCTCAGTGAATAAGTCCTCAAAATCGTTTACCCATCCCGTGGCTTGCGGAAAGCCTTGACGAGTGGTATCGTCGCCGTCTTGTGCTTTGCATGAGCCCAAAACTAATGCTGACACCAATAACGCAAATACTACAATCTCCTTTATCATAATTCAAAGTAATGAAAAAGCTGAAAAAACATCACCCCAACAGGGTTACACAGCCCTTACCAAATAATCATTACTTTTAGTTTCAAATAAAATAAATCAGATGAAAAATTTCATTCCGGCACTATGCCTGTCGGCGGTATTATTCTTTTCGTGCAACAATGGTGGTGGCGATGTCCAGAAAGACGCACAGGCTTTTATTGACAGCTATACAGAGCAATATGTAGAGTTATATGCCAACTCCAGCGAGGCGCAGTGGAAATTCAACACCGAGATAGTGGAAGGCGATACTGCCAACAAGGTAGCCGCACAAAAAGCTGATGTAGCCATGGCGGCATTCACGGGTAGTAAAGAGAATATAGAGCAGGCTAAGAAATTCCTGGAGCAGAAAGGCAAGCTGACCGATATACAGGTAAAACAACTGGAGGTGATACTATACGCAGCAGCCAACAATCCTGCAACGGTGGCCGATGTGGTGAAAGAACGCATCAAGGCTGAAACTAACCAGACCGAAAAACTCTACGGCTACCAGTATATGCTGGATGGCAAAAAAGTAAGCACCAACGATATAGACGGCATACTCAAGGATGAAGTAAACCTGGACACACGCCTGGCTGCATGGACTGCCAGTAAAGAAGTAGGACCCACGCTGAAAGACGGCTTGGTGAACCTGCGCAACCTGCGCAACAAAACTGTGCAGGCGCTCAACTATAACGATTACTTCAGCTACCAGGTGAGCGACTATGATATGACCTCGGACGAAATGATGCAGACCATGGAGCGCCTGATGGATGAAATGTACCCCCTGTACCGCGAGTTGCATACATGGATGCGCTACGAGCTGGCGAAGAAATACGGAGTAACCGATGTGCCCGACTACCTGCCCGCGCACTGGCTACCCAACCGCTGGGGGCAGGACTGGAGCCCTGCTGTGACGGTTGAGGGCCTGGACATCAACGCCGTGCTGAAAGAGAAAACCCCTGAGTGGATTGTGAAAGAAGGCGAGAAGTTGTACACCAGTATCGGCTTCCCCGCGCTGCCCGAAACTTTCTGGACAAAATCGAACCTGTACCCATACCCCAACGACTCGAACGTAAAGAAGAACAACCACGCATCGGCATGGCATATGGACCTGAACAATGATGTGCGCAGCCTGATGAGCGTAGAACCTAATGCAGAATGGTGGGAGACCGCCAACCACGAGCTGGGGCATATCTATTACTACATGACCTATACCAATCCTGACGTGCCGCCACTGCTGCGCGGAGGCGCCAACCGTGCCTACCACGAAGCTATAGGCAGCATGATGGGTATGGCCGCTATGCAGAAGCCTTACTTAGTTGACCGCGGACTGGTAAGCGCAGATGCGCAAACCAACGAAGTACAGAGCCTGCTGAAAGAAGCAATGAACTCTGTAGTGTTCATGTTCTTCTCCTGCGGTACGATGAGCCATTTTGAGCGCGACCTGTATGTGAACAACCTGCCTGCGGACCAGTTTAATGCCAAATGGTGGGAGTATGCGAAGAAGTACCAAGGCATTGTACCTCCCGGCGAGCGTGGCGAAGAATACACAGACGCTGCTACTAAAACACATATCAACGACGATCCCGCGCAGTACTACGATTATGCGCTGTCTTATGTGATACTGTACCAGCTGCACAACCATATAGCCAAAAACATACTGAAGCAGGACCCCCGCGCTACTAACTACTACGGCAAAAAAGAAATCGGCGACTTCCTGAAAAAGATAACCTACCCCGGAGCATCCAAAGACTGGAGAACAGTACTGAAAGAAAGCACCGGGGACGAGCTGAACGCTAAAGCCATGCTGGAATACTTTGACCCACTCGTAAGCTGGCTGAAAGAACAAAACAACGGTAGGGTGTATAGCTTGCCGGAGAAGTTATAGAACAGTAAACTGCCGGGTGTTAACACCCGGCAGCAATATATGTAGAAAACAGATACTAATCACTATTCACAATTAACCCTACATGAAGGGCCTTTAAGAATTCTATAAGTCCCGTTCTCACCACTTACATAAACATCTGAAAAAAGAAAAAACAGGCGTGAGCCTGACTCTATAGCTTTTTTATAATGTTCCCATGCTTCTCCGGTAAGCTTATTACCTACTACTTTAAATGGGCCTATACCTTCACCTCTGGGTAGTGAGATAATATACTCGAAACTATCAACCGTATAACCTGTATTGGCAGGAAGAATAGAAAGTGTATTGTTTGTAAGAAATTCTTCTTTTGTTTGACAAAATTTACATGAGCCAAAACAAATAGTTAAAGTAGGGCTACTTTTATTAATCTGTGTACTTGAGTCGATCATTGATTGCCCTATAGTGTTATTACTGAACAGCATGCAGAATAATAACAGGAAAATGCGCATAAGCAATCGAATTTACATGGATAATGAAGATACGTCATTTCATTTGCTAAGTAAAAATGCCCCGTTGGCTTGCCGCGGGATTTTTACTTTTTCGCCCTTGTTGGTGTTCTTCACCAACAAACCTCGCGTAGGAAGAGAATCCACATCACGGCCAAAGCCGGTAGTGGTTATCAAAGCCGTCTTGATAATTTCATGACTTAGGTTTTCATAATCACAAGTATCATTATATTTGCCCTATCAAAATATACCTATATGAAATACCTGATAATCCTGATTGCTGCACTGATTATGTGCATGGATACCCAAGCGCAATTAGTACTCTTAAAAGACATCAATCCTGGCCCCGCAGGTTCTAAGCCTATTGTGTTGGGTGTCAATAGTAAAGGCCTGGTATTTATTGTCGCCAATGACGGCACACATGGCAATGAGTTATGGGTAAGTGATGGGACAACCCAGGGCACCCAAATGCTGAAAGATATTAATCCGGGTGCAAAAGATGGCATCCATAATACGATAAACAATGCCATCCATAAGCAAATAAGCATTATGTATCAGGACAAGCTATACTTTTTTGCCAACGATGGGGTGCACGGCAATGAACTGTGGATATCTGACGGTACTACAACAGGCACATACATGATTAAAGACATTTATCCGGGACTGGGTTGGGCGGATAACTGGCATGCAGATTTAGTAGGATATAATAACAAGGTATATTTCAGGGCGGATGATAGTGTGCATGGATATGAACTTTGGAGAACTGACGGAACAGATAAAGGCACGCAGATGGTAATTGATTTGTCGGATACTGTAAACAGTTATCCGCATTATATGTATGTGGCTAATGGAAAGATTTATTTTGCTGCACATACCCACCCTCTCTTTAAGCACACCACTTGGTATTATACGGACGGTACTGCTAATGGCACCAAGGCAGTGAGCCGCCACGAAAGCCGCTTTATAAGCCCCCTTGGGCCATTGACGCAGTATAAAGGAGATTTATATTTTACGGGTGACCACTATATTTCACCGGCTACAGGTGGTGGAAGTTCTGATGTGTGTAGAATAACGAACGATACCGCTTATCTTTTTGGCATACTGGATTCTGTCAGCGGTGGAAGCTCAGGTCCTGAACTGTTTACTACCGGTTTTGATAAGCTGTTTTTCCGTGCCATGAACCGTATGGAATTGTGGGCAACGGATGGGACGCTCTCAGGTACTAAAAGAATACATAAGTCTTTAGGCGTTGTCACACCTATTACCGAAGTAAATGGGAGGTTCATCTTTTCTGCACCAATACCTAATGTTTATGCCATGCCGTTTTGGAGTATAGATAGCACGCTCATAAATGCAATGGAGTTAAAAGACAATGACTCGGGAAGGCAATACTATGGCCATTCTTTGGATATTTTTTACGACCTGGCAACTTACAGGCGGTATAACAACTACACTACTACCCACAATAATCAACTGTATTTTTATGGCGCGTTTTCTAATATAGAAGCTCATTTGTGGACGACGAATGGATCAGATACAGGAACAATGATGATGGCAAGGGCTAATAAATCTGGTTCAGATTCTGTAATTATGATAACAGTTATAGATAGCATGGTATGGGTGACTTGTACTGACGGGTCTACGGGTACTGAATTATATCTGTCGAAATTAACACCCGACCCCAAATTATCTGTAAGTGGAATAGTACAAGACAAGACAGTAGCTATACATCCTAATCCTAACAAAGGGATATTTACTGTAACACTGAATAACAGTAATTTCCTGAATGGGTACTTACAGGTAACAGATATCACAGGTAAGGATATGTATAATCAAAGTATCAATAAAGGTAGCCGGGAAGTACAAGTTCATCTACCGACGTTAACTACAGGTATTTATATAGTATCAGTAAATCTTGATGGGTATTTACTGACAGGTAAGATATTCGTGGAGTAACCCCACGCTAAAGCATGGGGTTAACTGGAAGAGAAGTGATGCCTCATGCACTAACTCCGACTTTTAAGTAGGGGGAAAGAATGAAGATTAACATGCTTTAGCCATGACAAACGATGCTATTGGTGACATTTCACTATATTTGATATAACTAAATCATATTCCTATGAAGTACCTGTTGTTAATCATGGCCACCGCTATCACTTTCTGTTCCTGCGACAGAAACAACTATGCCCTGACCGGCAAACTTAACTGCCCTCCGTACGATGCTACCTTTCTCAACACATGGTTTCCATACGAACAGGGCGCAACCTACTACTATAAGGGTAATGTCGATTACAAGCACTGGCTGAAAATAGATAAGGTTACTTACAATGATGGTGATGAGTCAGCTGGTTGCACTATGCCCACCGAGTGTTTGCCCGCAGGTGTTATTTCTGCGCACAGGGATAAATCACAACACAATAAAATATGGTTCAATGTTATACACGGAATCAGCAGCATGTATGGCGAACAGGTTACATTGGTATGGAACAGTGATAATGTATATCTGAAAGTAAATGATGACGGGACTTTAGTGCCGGACCCTTTATATTACGATAGGCAGGAATCATTTTACCAGGAAAGGAAGCCTGTAGTAATACATCATACAGAATTGTGGCTGAATGAGGTTTTATATACTGATGTTTACGAGATTTACCCGTCGCTTGAAGATGTTGTATCTACCCGCAAGTTGTACCTGGCAAAGGGCCACGGAGTGGTAGGATTTCAGACAGTGGGAGAGACTTATTTCTGGAAAGAATAAAACTCTCACTGGTCCTCATTTGCAACGAGGATCTGCGGGAACAGCGTTTGCAACGCTAAAGATATACGACATTAACAAAATATCACAACAATTTTACGTATATTTACATAATAAATGCAGTTGGGTATATCTACCGCATACGTTCTTTGAAATACCTGGCTCTATCATAAATAGGCAGAAAATTGTTCCAAAATTTCAATTCATTTTACCGGGAACATTTTGGAACAAAACACCAATCCACTCACAACCAACTACTTAGCAAATTGTGCGCTTTTGTTTTTCCGCAAATTGGCAACACTTGTACCGATTGGGCGGTGATTTTGGCAATCCCGTACGTACGGGAGCAACACTTGTCCCCCGCTGGCGGGGGTGTCTGACCGAATCCGCCCTTTGCGGACGTGTCAGACGGGGGTGGAATACTCGCTGTCTTGTCCTGAAAAGAGTTTACATCAAAAACAGTAAACAATGGACAAGTCAA
>JACFNS010000178.1 GCA_019454705.1 Taibaiella sp.
ATCAGGTACAGCTGGCCTTGGCTTTACCAACACATCAATTGTATCTCTACGGGTACATTTGTTTTCCCTTTCTACGATTACTATGTACGGTCCTGAATCTGATTCGCTCACTCCCTGCTTAAATGATTGCTTGTATGGCGAGGTAAAACCATTGGGGCCTGTCCATGTATAGTTTACACCTGTTGAGGTATCATTCACATCCAGCACTATTGTGTCACCGCTACACAATGGCCCGTTGTAAATAGCTACAGGAATACCAGGCAGGGGAATGACACGTACATCTGCAGTGTCTGTACCCGTGCAGCCCGTAGCGCCTGATACCACTGTTATTACGTAGCGGCCGCCATCATTGAGGGTGGCATTGCTGATAGTGGCGCTTGCACCGGACCCACTGAAGCCGGCATTGTTCAATGATGTCCATGAATATGTTTCGTCCGGTTTGCCTGTCACACTCATAACAATTTCACTACCCTCGCATACGGGGCTGTTAGTGCCTATCTGCGGAGCCGGGTTACGTATAATTTCCACCAAAGTAGTGTCTGGTGTAGAAAAACATCCATTGGTAAACGCACGGGAAATGTAATAACCAGTCCGGGTAGCTGAATCTACATTAGGTATAGATGGGTTCTGGTTACCTGAAGTGTAACCGGAGGGGCCTGCCCAACTGTATGTTACAGATGGCGTAGTGCTGCTGCTGCTCAGGTTAAGTGTTTCGCCCTCGCAAAGCGGCCCGTTGTTGGTCGCCACAGGTTTCTCCGGCCGCGAGCGAACTTCCAGGTAGCCTGTGTCTGCCGCGGTACATCCGCCTAAGGATACACGTAAAATCCATCTGCCATGGTACTTACTCTTTTCCAGGTTATTTATTGTAAGTCCACCTACGCCTATATTAGTATCACCGGGAGCAATGAAATCAAATGCTATGATGTATGGATGTGAGGCTATTACTTTTAACGAATCCCCCTCGCAGCCAAACTGAGGGAGTGTTAGTATAGGAGCAGAAATAGTATCCACTACTGATAAATGAACCGTGTCTACTGCTAACGAGCATGCGCCGGTTACTACTTCAACTATGTAGAAGCCAGAATCTGCATATACTGCGCTTGGTATTTTTAACGTATCCTGGTTAATTACCTGCTGAGATGGTGTTGTCCATTTTACTGTAGCGCCAGGTTGTGCCGGTGCTGCATAAAAACTCATTGGCGTTGTAGGACAAACCACTGTGCCAGGCGATGCCACTGCTGTAATAGGCAGCGGGTACGACTGGGTAACGGTTATTGTTACTGTATCTCTTTGCTGGCAACCGTTCGAAGATTGTGATGTTAGTACATAGTCACCTGCATGATTGACCTGTATATTCTGCCTGGTATGTGGGTTTGAGAAAGGCCCGTAACCGTTAGGCCCTCTCCACGTAGCAGTTGCGCCTGCTGAAATATTTGTTCCTGTCAATATCAAATCTTCGTCGCTGCATATAGCAGTCTTGTTGGCAGCAGCCACAGGTTTGGCGGGAGACTGGTTAATCGTTACTACAACAGTATCGCGCACCTTACAGCCCAGCATATCTGCTTCTACTATGTAGTTGCCTGAATGTGATGCTTGCAGGTTGGTTCTTGTAGTGTTTTTCTGGTTGATGGCGATAAAACTACCAGGTCCTGTCCAGTTATACACTACACCTGTTGTACTTGTATTTGCACTCAACTGAAGTGTTTCGTGTGTACATACGGGGCTGTTGCTGCTTGCTGTCACAGGGTTGGGTTTTTGTGCTACGGTCACAGCTACCGTATCGCGGCTGGGGCAGTTGTTCATCCATATGGTAAATATATAGTTACCCGCATCAGATGTGGAAACGTTGTTCCTGGGTTTTGAAATAGGAGTAGCGGACACCTTTCCTGTATCTGAAAATCCGTTGGGCCCGGTCCATTTCATTTCCATGTTTATTGTCAGGTTACTTGCAACCAGGTTCAGGTTGTCGCCACTGCACAATGGGCTGTTGCTGGTCAGATTTGGTTTAGGCGCTGCCTGTATAATGGTAGCTGTAGTAGTATCTTTTCTTGTGCAGCCATTAAGGTCGGCGGTAATGATATAGTCGCCGGTGTGGTTAGCTGCAGTCATGTTGATACGTGTAGTATTACGTGTTGTTGCATAAAACCCGTCAGGGCCTGTCCATGTATATGTAGAACCTGATGTTGATGCAGTAGAATATAAATTGAGGGTATCGTTGCTGCACACCGGCCCGTCGTTGGTGGCTACAGGTTGGATAGGCAGGGGTTTGATATTGATATCAAAGTCGTTGTCGTAAGAAGTGTCGACAGGCAATGTGGCTATTATCCTGATACGGAAGCCAGTACCGGTGGCGCCCGCCGGCAGTTTCACCCCAATGCTACCGGCAGTGCTGGCTGTTTTTGTACCTATGTTAACAGGTGAGGCAAAACTACCCGAGCTGTTGGATAGCTGTACGGTAAATACATTACCCGGCCTGAACGGCTCGGTTACTACATAACTCAAGTTGAAAGAATCTGTTTCACAGTAGGCAGTTTGCACCGAAGTTTTTACGATAGAAGCACTGGTATCGGGTGTTATTTTCAGGATGAATGCGTCATTAGAACCGCCGCCATAGCTATTCTGCGCACCGTTGTAGCTGATGCCTGTTGTACTGGCAGTGTTGCCTACTATATACATGTGCCCGCCTGACTTGCCCCGTGCTACACCATAGCCATAATCATTGTCGGTACCCCCATAATAAGTTGCCCAGATTTTGTTGCCTGCAGGGCTATAGATGGCAATAAAAGCATCCACATTGCCGCCTATAGTGGTGTTAAAAGCATCAGGCGTTGCCAGCCCGCTGGATGCAAAGGTGTTACCTGTAGTATTCAGGTTGCCGGAGTGGTCAAGAACCACATTGCCACCATTATCAGTGCTGTTATCGCCGAAGTAGGTACCCCACGTCATGTCCCCAGTGCTGTCAAATTTGGCCAGGAACATATCTCTTCCCCCGCCAATAGAAGGTTGTGATGTACCGGTAGTGGATATACCCGTAGAGCTCTCTGTTGAACCGCAAATATATACATTACTGCTGTCTCCTACCACCAGTCCACGCGCTACATCAATACCTGAGCCGCCATAATAAGTAGCCCATATCATGTTGCCGTTTGCCGGATTGAATTTTGCAATCATTACATCTATACTGCTGCCTCCGGGTTTGCTGGCAGCATGTGTACCTGTAGTACCCATGCCCGTGCTTTGGAAGTTTCCGGCAGCATATACCACGCCTGCACTATCTGCACCCACTATGGTAAATCCGTCATCTGCAGTTCCGCCATAATAAGTAGCCCACTGACGTACACCACTTGTGTTAAATTTGGCAATGAAGCCGTCAAAGCCTCCGCCTCTTGTGGTTTGATATGTGGTGGCAATACCGGTATCGCTCTTAGTGATGCCTGCCAGGTAAACATTTAATGAAGAGTCGCATACAATACCCGTCTGGTAGTCGTTGCCATCCCGTTCATCAGCCGCACCTCCATAGTAGGTTCCCCACAGGCGCTGGCCCGACGGGTTCATTTTTACCAGGAAGCAATCGCTGCCTCCGCCGCCATATGCAGGTTGGTGTGCGCCTGTTGTAGCTATGCCTGAGTAAGAAGTATCTGTCCACCCACAGAAGAGGATATTGTTTTGTTTATCAACCGTAATGGCGTTGATGGCCTCTTTGCCTGCACCGCCGTAGTAGGTAGACCATATCCTGACACCACCGGCAGTATAGCGCGTAATAAAGCCATCTTCTTGTCCGGCAAAGGTAGTTTGATGGGCGCCTGATGTATATACGTTAGATGAAGAGCCGCTTGCTGTTCTACCAGCCATATACACGTTGCCTGCCGTGTCAGACGATGCGCACATACCCCTGTCTTCGCTGCTGCCGCCCATATAGCTGGCCCATTCCAGCGATGGGTCTATCACAATATTGCCATTGTTTTGCCCTACTTCAAACCTTATAGTGTTTCCTTCCAGTACATATGCTGACGGTATTGAGATATCAGTATTGGCATAGTAGGTATATGGCGCTTTTTCTGTAACACTGCCCAATGGTGTGGTGACAGTTATGTTGCCCTGCTCATTTACCAGGTTTTGAGCGCCGGTATATTTGATTATTATGTCTGAAACATCGCCACCTGGGTGCACTATAAAATCGTATTTCAGCCCACCATCGGTCATATACAGCACCCAGTCGATATTCGGATATATTCCCGGGTATATTATTTTCCGGTATGCCTGAGCTGTGGCGCCTTCCAGGTTATTCGTGTAATATCTTTCGTAATAGGGGATGAGGTCTGAAGTAACAGGTGATATTTTCCGATTAGCGCCCTCAAGGCTTACATCCAGCCTGTAACCTTCATGTTGTAACACTGTGCCCTCAGCATCGCGCAACAAAGGCCTGGTCCATTGGTAATGCAATTCGCCCGCACCTATGAAAATATTCAAAAGACCGGCAGGCAGCTTAAAATCTATTTCGTTGCGTGGTTGATTATGTTGGTCTCTTACCTGGCCTACATTTTTTACGAAGCCGGCAACCGGGGCTTGAGAAAAGTTTTCACTTTCTGCAGCGCGTATTAAACCGTTTGAAAAAAAGGTTATCAGTAAGAGCAATACAAAAGCGATTATACTTTTGTGTATAACGTTTACCATTGATTACAATTTTCGTTATTTAAAGATACTTAAAATGGGGGATAGTACCTGTATCCTATGAGCGGGGGGAATGTTTTATACTGATTTTAATCTGTAGGGTCACAGTTGTTTGATAAAACCCTCAATAGTTGTACGGATTATTCCCCTCAGTTCATCAGGTTGTGTGGTGTTTTTGCCATCACCCTTATGTTTTTCCAGAAACTTTACGCCACTGCCGGTCAGGTCTTTTTCCATTTGCTTCAACAAGGTCATCAGGTCGTCAAATGAGGGGCGGGTGCCAAGTTCGGCGGTCATCAACTGTACCTGGGCCTGATATTTTGCTGAAATAGCGTCGGCTATGTTCCTGAAAGATGTTATGGAATCATTTCCCTGATTCATGTACAGTTGATTGCTAAGACAAATATAAAAATTTGACTAAAATATAGCAATAGTGAAAATCAGTCTGTGATATGGCAGTATAAGATAAAAAACCGGCTTTTATAAGCCGGTTTTAAGTTATTTTATTGTGCAGGTAAGCTTATCCTTGTCAGGGAAAACACTACGCTGCCTGGTAGCCCAATCGTCACACAAACGCCTGGCATGAGATTTCTGGTTGGTCCAGTAAGTCATCTCACTTTTTTCACTTGACACAGAGTCGTTGCATTCGCAAACATATTCCTTAGTGCAGGATGCAAATATTACAGTAGTAGCTGCCAGTATTAAAAATTTCTTCATTTGTCAGAACATTTATGCTTAAGCCGTAACAGGTGGCTAAGTTAACAAAATTATAAAACTCCGCTCTATTTTTATACAGATCATGCCATGTATTTGTCATAAAAAACAAATGCATATGTCAATCAATGGCACATTCTATGTTTTTGCCATAAACATTGGCCGTATCCGCATAGTCCTGGCATCGGTACGATGCCTCGCCCGATGTAGGTACCCTTATTGTATAAATAGTATCACTTTGGCCGGTGCTTTTGTCTTTGCAGCGGCAGGTGTAGCCATACGTATCCTTCTTTTTGCAGGCTATGAAACCTGCCATGAGTAAGAATATAAGCAGAATAATATTTTTCATCTCTTTTTCTGTTTTTACGTCAGAAATCCACTATCAGTTTTGCATTTATCAGCCTTGATGTCAGTCGGTTGGGTACTGCAAAGGTGAGGCCGCTGCTCTGGTCTT
>JACFNS010000179.1 GCA_019454705.1 Taibaiella sp.
TGCCTCCCTGCCTTTGTCAAAAGAGCGTTGTATACTCCTGCCCGATGGGGTATAATAACGGGCAATCGTCAGCCTGAGTGCAGAGCCATCGCCCAGATCAAACTGGTCTTGCACCAACCCCTTGCCAAAAGTACGCCGACCTATAATGATACCCCTGTCCCAATCCTGTACAGCACCGGCAATAATTTCACTGGCAGATGCGGATTGTTCATCCACAAGGATAATGAGTTTCCCTTCTTCAAAATCTCCCCTCTTTCCTGCTACATAATTATGAGGCACAGAGTTAACACCTTTAGTAGATACTATCAGTTTATCCCCCGACAAAAACTCGTCTGCAATTTGCTTGGCAGGCTCCAGGTAGCCGCCTGAGTTCTGCCTGAGGTCAAGCAGCAGGTTACGCATACCCTTTTTCTTCAAAGCTGTCAGCTTCTTCTGAAACTCCTCGTAAGTACTTTCGCTGAAACGGTTGATTTTGATGATGCCGGTTACGCTATCCAGCATCACAGCAGCTTCAATACTGTAGCGGGGTATCTCATCCCGTTTTATTGATACAGTTCTCAAATCCCCGCTTACGGCATCCATCATGGTCAGGAATACCTTGCTGAATTGTTTTCCCTTCAGCATTTTTATGATGCGCTCCGATGTAATATTATTGCCGGCTACTACACTGTCTCCTACTTTTATCAGCTTATCGCCTATTTGTATGCCAGCTATCTCTGCCGGACCATTTTCTATTACGGATGTTATCTGTATGGTATCTGCAGTGATGGCAAACTCTACACCTATGCCAAAGAAGCTGCCTTCCAGCTCTTCATTCACCATTTGCAGTTTATCGGCGGGAATATAAACCGTGTGGGGGTCCAGGTGGCGGATGATACCATCTACCGCATCTTCGTACAGCACGTTGCTGTTAACCGAATCTACATAACGGGCGTTTATCAGGTCTATTATCTGCTCCAGCCTGTCGTTACGCTGTATGATGGTAGCAATGTCCCGTTTGTTTCTCAGCGAATCGCGCAGGTTGAATCCTATGGCCATACCTATTACCAGTATTACAGCCGATAACATCGGCCACCATAGCTTTACTTTATTTGTCTGCTTACCCTGCACCTGTAAAAAATTGACCGCAAAGTTAACGGGTATTTTCTGTTATAAAATAATATTAATGCGCCTGCTGCATAGTATGTTACAATGCGCCTATAACAATACAATAATAAAGCCTGTATGTTCACATTAGCCTGTTCGGAAAATCTGTGCTACATTTATCTTATGGCTTCCGTACTCATTGCCGAAAGCGGCTCCACTAAGACAGACTGGTACCTGGCAGGCGCTACCAAAAAGCCCCTGCATGCCAAGACATCAGGTATCAACCCCTACCTGCAAACCTCTTTTGAAATCAACGCTCTGCTCAGCCACGAACTGCAACTGAAAAAGTACAAACCCGAACAAGTATATTTTTACGGAGCCGGTGCGGGCACGCCCGAAAAACAGGAGGAACTGAAACAAATACTTAAGGCATTCTTCGGCGCTAAAAAAGTGGAGGTAAAAAGTGACCTGACGGCTGCCTGCAGGGGCCTAAGCGGCAAAAACAAAGGCGTGGTTGCCATCTTAGGTACAGGCAGTAATTCCTGCTACTACGACGGTAAAACCATCAAATCGCGTATGCCATCGCTGGGCTATGTAGCGGGAGACGAGGGCAGCGGCAACCATATGGGCAAGCGTGTGTTGCGCTATTACGCTTACAATACTTTTGACGAAGAATTGAAAGCGGCTTTTGAACAACTGTTCGGCAATGATATATCCACCATCGTCAATAATATCTACAAAAAGCCATTCGCTAACCGCTACCTGGCATCATTCACACAATTGCTGGTAGAGAACCGGGGGCACTATATGGTAGAAAACATCATAGAAGACAGCCTGAACGAGTTTTTCCATCACCACATCCTTAAATACCGCGAAAGCTGGAAATACCCCATCCATTTTACAGGATCGGTGGCCTATGAGTTCAGGGATGTAATTAAAGACATCTGCCTGCAAAACGAGCTTACATTAGGCAAAATAGAGCGCAGCCCGCTGAAGGGGCTGATTGAATTTCATAAGCAATGATATTCTACCCTTAAGGGATAATATTCCATTAGCTTATTCCACACTTCACATAAATAACATCAAAAAAATAACCCCGGAAAATCCGGGGTTATCTATATACAGTGTATTCTGTTATTATTAGTTCCTCCTCAGGTTCGGGAATGGAGGTGCTACGTTAGCAGGACCTTCTTCACCGGGAAGAGCTGAGCGGTACATTACTGAGTTAGGATCACCGGCCTGGCCATATTGGAATATGAAACGGTTACGGTCGATACCATGTTTCTCACTCATGAACTCGATGATTGCGTTAACGCGATCCCAAGAGCGCTGCTGCTGTACTTTGCTGGCGTTACCTGCACCTGTGATAACCACTTTACAAGTTGGGTTAGCCATCATTTGTGCAGCAAGGCTAGACAGTTGAGCCTGTGCAGAAGGAGCGATGCTAGAAGAGCTACCTGTGAAGATGATGCTACCGGCACCTATGCTACCACAAGCGGGAGCCATAGAACCACAACCATCAGGGCAAGGGCACTTACCAACACCATCAGCGTCAACAGGCTGACACTCAGTCGGAGTTATCAATTGCTTATCGCGATCGTCAGGTACACCGTCACCGTCAGTATCCAGCGGGCAACCGTGGCTGTCAACAGCTACGCCCATTGGTGTACCGGGACATTTGTCGAACTGGTCAGTGATACCATCGCCGTCAGAATCAGGCAGAGTTGGATCAGGCAGTATCATGTGACGAGGATAGCTCATCTCGTTGTACATATGATCCAGTGGGTTCAGCCAGTACAGAGGTTCTACGCTCTTAGCTTTGTTACCCAGGTTGAAGTTAACACCCAGAGACAGGTAGTTGATACCATCGTTCTGTGCAGACAATACAGGAGAACCTGAAATTTGTTGAGCCCAACGCTGACCATCCAGCAGGTCTTCGTCCCAAGGCAGAGTAACGCGGTCTTCGATTGCGATGTTGATACGCCTGCTCACTTTGAACTGCAGACCCAAACCGAAGCTTGGAGCAAAGTTCAGAGTCTTGTTATTGAAGATAGCAGGACGACGACGGTCGCGCTCGTTTTCAGCTTCTGTCTCGTGGGTACCATCCATACCGGCAGCCAGGTTATCCCTGATTTGCTTACGGTTTTCGGTAACCTGTGGCAAAGTTTGAGCACCGGTTGTGATAGCATCGAAATCATACTTTTGCATGTTGGCATCCAATGCATCAACACGAGTGTTGAAAGCAATAGCACCAAGGCCTAAGAAAGCATAAATACCTAATGAAGTCTTTGCTTTATGAAACCTCCAGTTGTTAGTGCTGGCTATCAGGTCGAAGTTCAGTTGGTGAGCTTCCATCCTGTAGTTCCAGAATACCGGATCTGTAGGTATGTTAGGTGTGCCAGGGATACCAGGAATACCGGGAACAGGCATGTAGCCATTATCAGTCCATGCCGGGTTCCACCTGTAGTTCCTGTCTTCCTGCCATGCCATACCCTTGGCTACGCCATAGTTGTATTGCAAACGGGTAGAGAACACATAGCCCCAAGATTTACGAATGTGAGCGTGGAAACCATATCCACCATTTCCTTTATGCCAGAAGAACAATGAAGGAACGTCACCGGAAACATTATACATGCCAAGACCTACACCCAACTCCCACATATTGCGTGGTTTTGAAGGGAAAGCATATTGGTTATTCAGGAACCGGCGGTGCTGATTCATGCGCGACCGCGGAATGTAGTTAGAATCTAATACATCATAACTTTCTCCTCTATACGTCATGTCCCGGCCAGACCATTGGGCCGGTTGCGTAGTGGTTTCCTGAGCATTTACCGTTCCTGTGGCGAGTAGCGCACAGACACCGGTGAGCAAAAGGTAATTTTTGTTGACCATAACAGATTTGTTTATTAATATAATTTTTGGTTAACCTAATTAATAACTTGACAAAGGTATAGCGTAGCATTTAAAAAAACAAAGAACAAAAAATAAAATTAATGCACACTTTTTGTCCTTAGTAACATGCTTTTATACATCAAAGAACTACTTTTACCCGCAATAAAACAAGGCTATTTTTGTTAATTTACGGTTATCTTGACATATAACATGGAATTGGTCAAAAAGGTTGTCGGAACTGAACTTTCTCTTTTCGAAAAAAAATTTGCAGAACACGTCAAAGGTGCAAACCCTTTGCTGGACAGGATTATGAAGTTCATAATCAAACGTAAGGGTAAACAGATGCGCCCTATGTTTGTACTCCTTTGCGCCAAAATAGCCGGTGGCATTACAGAAAAGACCTATCGCGCAGCTTCATTAATCGAGCTGCTGCATACCGCCACCCTGGTTCACGACGACGTTGTGGACAACTCAATGCTGAGGCGTAACTTTTTCTCCATCAACGCATTGTGGAAAAATAAGATTGCCGTACTGGTAGGCGACTACCTCCTGTCCAAGGGGCTGCTGCTTTCTTTAGAAAACGATGATTATCAAATACTTAAGATTACTTCAAGGGCTGTAAAAGAGATGAGTGAAGGCGAATTGCTGCAAATGGAGAAAGCCCGAAAGCTTGATATTGAGGAAAAAACATATTTTGATATTATTAAAGGTAAGACTTCGTCCCTGCTTTCAGCTGCCTGCTCTGCCGGTGCATTTTCAGCGCAGGACGATAGTGAAACCACAGAATATTTCAGGCAGTTTGGCGAATATGTCGGCATAGCCTTCCAGATAAAAGACGACCTCTTTGACTATGGCCAGGATAATATTGGCAAGCCAACCGGCATTGACATAAAAGAGAAGAAAATGACCTTGCCGTTGATTTATACACTTCAAAAGGCTGATCGCGACATCAAAAGAAAAATTATTTATATAGTAAAAAATCAGAATACCGATAAAGAAAAGGTAGCCGAGGTGATTAATTATGTACACCAGTCGGGTGGAATAGAATACTCTGTACAGAAAATGAAAGAATACCAGGCCAAGGCTCTGGCAATGCTCGACAAATATCCTGACTCTCCCGGCAAGAGCGCCCTTATTGAATTAGTAAACTATGTGATAGACCGCAAGTATTAACCCATAGCAAAATACATTTCTGATGTTTACGGGTTGCGCTGCTCATTTGCTTAAATTTGCTTTCCGCATAGGTTATGGCAACAAAAGAGCAGGCAGCATCGTCCAAAGGATTTATTGAAGTTTCAGGAGCAAGGGTACACAACCTCAAGAATTTAGACGTATCCATTCCCAAAAATCAATTAGTGGTTATCACCGGCATCAGTGGTTCGGGCAAGTCATCATTGGCATTCGATACCATTTTTGCCGAAGGGCAGCGCCGCTATATGGAGAGCTTTGCCGCATATGCCCGCCAGTTCCTCGGCGACCTGGAAA
Source organism: Taibaiella sp. (assembly GCA_019454705.1). GTDB lineage: Bacteria > Bacteroidota > Bacteroidia > Chitinophagales > Chitinophagaceae > UBA5543. The sequence goes on from JACFNS010000179.1 coordinate 5,464, forward strand.
GGCCTGACGTGGACAAAATCTCCGGCCTCTCACCTGTCATTTCTATTGAGCAAAAAACCACCAACCGCAATCCCCGCTCTACCGTGGGTACAGTTACCGAGGTGTACGACTTTATGCGTTTGCTGTATGCCCGTGCTGCCGAAGCCTACTCGTACAACACGGGTAAAAAGATGGTGCGCTTCAGCGAGGAAGAAATTGTAGCACATATAGAGGAACATTTCAACGACAAAAAGATTGTATTGCTGGCACCAATAGTGAGGGGGCGTAAAGGGCATTATCGTGAGTTGTTCGAGCAATTCCGCAAACAGGGCTACCTGAAGGTGCGCGTAGACGGCGAG
>JACFNS010000180.1 GCA_019454705.1 Taibaiella sp.
AAGTATCGGGTAGCCTGTCGAATGACGACATGCAACGGTACCTTTGACTAAACGGGAAAAACAATATAGAAGACATCAATACACTTGCTGATATCAGCAGGCTGTTGTTTGCCGAAGGTAAAATAGAATACATACTTGCCGATGCTATGAAGGATGGCTACCTACGGGATGGCGACAAGTTCACCATCGTCATGAATGAGAACGACGTACAGTTTGCCGGGGTAAAAATGACTAAGGAACACGAGGCGCAATACAATGATAAATACAGGTTATATAAAGAATACTACGGCTGCCCTGATTGCCACGGTGGTGTAACAGCTACACTCCGTCGTAGCGACCTGACCAACCAGAACTCAGTATTGAGGGAAGGTGATTTCTTATTGACTGTCAACAGTAACATGCGACAAGAAAAAACAATGCAGTTGATAGAAGAAATGCATGAGGAAGGTTTGATTGATAAAAACTATAAGGTGGAGATATTCTATGTTGGTAAATTCTTCACTGTCAACGGGACAATGCTTACAGGCTCCGAATCTGCTGAATACATCAAGCTGATTAAGCAATATGGGCTTTCATCAAAAAACACCAAAAACGAAGAAACGTGGTCAATATTACTAAACCATGATAAGCCATACCCGCCTGGCACACTGGGAATCCAAGCCGAAATAGAGAAAATAAAAAAAGTTGTATTGCAAGAAATAAGCGATGAGCTGTTTAATAAAGGACTTGTGGACTATATAATGGTTGACGCAGTGAAAGACGGATACCTGAAAGATGGTGAACGTTACCATATAGAATACAAAGATGGCGTTGTGACAATAAAAGAAAAAACACTCAGTATAAATGATCAAATTGCATACAACAAGAAGCTGGAAACATTCACCCGACAATTTGAAAGCAAAGGTTGGTATGGCAATACTCGCAGCACGGTGAAGATGAGTGATATACTTGACCCGGAATCTGGATTACGTACAAAAGGTAAGGACGATGCAATGATAGCACATGACAAGGCAATGGAGGAACATGATAGGCTAATGGAAGAACACGACAGGCTAATGAAGGCATACGACAGGGATATGGCAGAGTATGACAAGCAAAATGCAGAGTACGAAAAAGAAAGACTAAACGAAATGAGCGAAGAATTATTCCGGAACGGCCACCAGGGCTTTATCATTGCTGAATTAGTAAAAGACGGCTATATAAAAAAAGGCGAAAAATATAAAGTAAGCTACAAAAATGGTAAGTTTTCAATGGAAGGGAAATCCCTGCCGGCTGATGCTATTAAAACCTACGAGGCAAAAATGGGGAAGTTTACAGCCGCACACCCAAGCACAGCCACTGTATGGTGGAGCGTAGAAGATACCTATGAAGCAACAAATACTGCCGATGAGTTTAATTTGAAACTGGGTGGAGGCACACCATCAGACTACGAAAAGGAGCAAAAAGAAAAGGAACGCGAGGCCAACTTTTGGAAATTTATGCAGGCCCTGCACAAAGACGGCCTTCTTGACACCAACAGCTATTACCTGGTAGAGTACAAAGAAGATGGCTTGTATGTAAACGCTATAAAACTGACAGGTGGAAAAGCTAAAAGATATACAGAATGGCTGCATGCACTGGGATACACAGCGGCGAAAGGCATGCTGACCGAAAGGGTGCCCGATGGCGTGAAAATTCCGGACAGAAGAGTGGGTATAAGTACAGTAAGCATTCCTGTACATGGCAATAACCTACCCGCCATTGCACAACTAATGTTTGTAGATGGCAACCCTAATTTTATACTGGCACATGCATTGCACGACAAGGTAATACGTGAAGGGCAGCGCTACGACATACGCTATGTACGCGGCAAAGTGTACAGCAGGGGCGAATTGATTGCAGAACCATACCAATCAAGGTATGCAAGGTTGATAACAGACTTTACACAGGCACACAACAAACATGCAGGCAGCTACGCTGTACATGGCGATGGGGTAACCAAAGAAGAACTGAACACTCCGGAGTCAGCCATCAGGAGAGACGTAATAAGAAAAGGTCAGGGGGTCAACATAGGAAAGTAGTCGGAAAAGTTATCGGCATAATGGCTGCTGATGGCATGGTAGATACCACAAAGCGGTACACCTTGCAATACAATGCCAAGGGCCTGTTTGTAAACAATAAAAAGCTGACAGGCAAAGACGCTCAGAAGTATGAAGAGATATTGAATAAGGAGCTGGGTAATGACTCACGTATTACCACATTCCATGAAATCAACTTCGAGCAAGATCCGAATAAATAATGCCTAATTCACCACCATATTATCTATCAGCCTTACATCACCTATTTTGGCAGCTATAAGGGCCACCATGCGGCGGTTCATATCGTAGTCGTTCAACAGGGTGAGGTCGCCTGCGTCGGCCAATGCCACATAATCGGGTTCAAAGCCTTTTTCTTTGAGTATGTCCAGGCATTCCTTCTGCACCACGGCAAATGGCTGTGTCCCTGCTTTGGCCTGTATAGATACCAGGCATTGATACAATAGCATAGCTATAGCCCTTTGCGGCTCGGTAAGCCTTCGGTTGCGCGAACTCATGGCCAGCCCGTCCTGCTCGCGCATGGTGGGGCATATTTGTATATCCAGGTTATGCAAAGCGGGAAGTTGCCTTGCCAGGTTTTTTATCACCATACATTGCTGGTAGTCCTTCTGGCCGATATATAATCTATCAGGCTGCACTATCTGCAGCAGGCGAGCTACTACCTGCCCCACCCCCCTGAAATGCCCGGGACGGTGCGCCCCTTCGAGTATAGTATCAATATGTCCGAAATCATATACGGGTGTATCATCACCGGGCGGGTACACCTCCTCTACCGATGGTAGAAAGAGCACATCGCAACCAGCATCCAGCAACATCTGCTTGTCCTCATCAATACTTACGGGATATTTGTCAAAATCAGCCTTATCATTGAACTGTGTGGGGTTGACAAAGATGCTGGCAACGGTAAAATCCCCCTTTTCGCGGGATTGTTGCAGCAGCGATATATGCCCGCTATGCAGCGCACCCATTGTAGGGATAAAGCCTACAGGCTTAGCTTTCTGCCTGATACTCAACAAATAAGCTTCTATATCAGCCGCTTTTTTAAATATAACCATTATACTTTATATACCTATTAACAACGCAAAGTAAGGGTTGTAAATTAATATTTTCGTAATTTTGCAAACACTTTCATTAATACCTTTCTTTTAATTAACTAATACTAAGCATGTCGGACGACAAAAAGCGTGTCTTGATTATTGCCAACGAGCTATCTCCTTACGTGGAATTTACTGACTTCGCACAAATACTGAACAGCCTGGCTGTCAAGACATTTGACAGCGGGTTAGAAGTGCGTGTTATCATGCCCCGTTTCGGCACCATCAACGAACGCCGCCACCGCCTGCACGAAGTAGTGCGCCTGTCAGGTATCAATATCATCATAGACAAGGACGACTACCCGCTTATCATCAAAGTGGCATCGCTGCCCAACGCAAGGTTGCAGGTTTACTTCATGGACAATGAAGACTATTTCAAACGCAAAGCTGTATTTACAGACGATAAGGACAACTTCTTTGAAGATAATGCCGAGCGCATGATATTCTTCTGCAAAAGCGCACTTGAAACCGTGAAGAAATTTGGCTGGCCTCCTGACATTATCCATTGCCACGGCTGGATGACATCACTGGCACCACTTTACCTGAAAACCGCTTATAAGAAAGAGCCGGTATTCAACTACTCTAAAGTGGTGTACACCGCACAAAACGACCAGTTTAAAGACAACCTGGGAGAAAGTTTCCTGAAGAAGGCCATGATAAGCGGTGACATCAAAGAAAAAGACCTGGAGCCATATAAAGCCGGCAATAACATAGCCCTTACATTGGGTGCTGCCAAATATGCCGACGTGGTGATACACGGTGAGTCTAAACCAGTTAAGCCATTAGCAGACGAAATAAAGCCGAGCAGGTATAAGAAAGTGGTAAAGTATGACGATAGCTGGAAGGAAGATGCCAGCCCGCTGTTAGATTTATACAAAAGCTTAACAGAGTCTTAGATTTAGTTTTATCACATTCGCAGAAAAGAAAACCATTTGAAACCACGTTTCTCATCGATAAGCAGCATATTATTACTTGCAGCAAGCCTTGCTGCATTTACGGGTTGCAAAGAAGACACCATTGTTAAAGCAAGCGTAGCGCCCGGTGACAACGGGCTTGGTACAGAGCTTGTACCCGACACCTTGACTATAAACGCCAGCAATGTATTTGCAGATAAGCTGAAAACCAGCGAGAAAATATCCGGTATACCTGTGGTACACGCACTGGGCACTATTGTAGACCCCTACCTGGGCACCACCAATGCTGGTATATATATGCAGGTACTCCCTACTACTGCAGGTTTTCGTTTTGTAGCAGAAGGCACTAACTATACAGTGGACTCAGCCGTGCTGATATTACCTTTTTACGGCTTTGCCTGGGGCAACAGGACTGACCCCAAGCCGCAGAAGTTCAGGGTGTACAGGGTGGACGAAGTTATGAGTACTACAGCTGATTATTACAGCAACCAGCACCTGAATGTACGCAACATTCCGCTGGCCGATGTGACTCTTAATATGAAAAGTGTATTGAATGATACACCGTCAGCTGCAGGAGTAAAAACGCCCTACAGGCATATCAGAATCCCACTCGGGCAAGACTTTGTTAATGATGTGGTCAATAACATAGGCACAGCCACATTCGAAAACGACGCTAATTTCCTTAACTATTTCAAGGGTTTTTACATAGCGCCAGACAGCACTGTTAATATCAACAACCAAACCGACCTGTTAGCATACATATTACTGGATGGCAGTGCTGATTATGCAAGAGCCTCTGTTGCTTTCTATTACCGTGAAAATGGGAGTACAGAAACTAAGACAGCTTTCTTTAACTACCAACGCGACCAAGCCAGTAGTAAAACCGCCAACTTTAACCAAATCAGCAGAAACTATACAGGATACCCTGTTCAGCAGATTATCGGCAACAATTTCTCTGACACGCTGGTGTTGCAAAACGACCCCGGCCTGAATATAGACCTGCGCATAACCAACCTAAATAAACTGCCTGTATCTGCAATATTAAAAGCCGAACTGGTGATAACCCAGATAAAAAGCGGCGTAGGTGCAGACAGCCTGCAGGTACCTAACCGTATAGTACCCAAAGGAGTGGATGCCGCCGGCAACGAATACGAAATAGCCGACTTTTCTGCAAGTGATTATACCGCTGCGCTGGTATTTGTAGATGGTACCAAACGTGCTGAAAAAGACGCTAATGGTAACGATATTATAACATACAGAATTAATATACCCCGAGAGGTGCAAAAGGCTATTATTGATAAACGTAATGAATTACATTTGCGTATCAAAGGTGGCACAGGTTTCCCGGCAGCATACAGGCTTGTAGCGGGTGGCAGAAATAGTGGCACTTATAAAATGCAACTAAACATCGTTTATTCAAAACCAGATTAAATAATATCTTCTTATGTGCGGTATCGTCGGCTATATAGGCAGCAGAGAAGCATTTCCGATTTTAATAAAAGGCTTAAAAAGGCTGGAATACCGGGGATATGACAGCGCCGGGGTAGCTTTACTCAATGGCGAACTCACTATCTACAAAAAGGCGGGTAAGGTAAGCGAGCTGGAAAAAATAACTGACGGGCAGAAAGTGGCCGCCAATATAGGTATAGGCCATACCCGCTGGGCTACGCATGGCGAACCCAATGATACTAACGCCCACCCTCATATATCACA
>JACFNS010000181.1:0-4062 GCA_019454705.1 Taibaiella sp.
CATTGCAAATCGCTGAGTCCCATGATAGCGTGACCCGAAGTACAGCCCCCGGCATACCTGGAACCAAACCCTACCAGGAAACCGCCACCTACCAGCATCACTAATCCTTTCAGTGAAAAGAGGCTTTCGAAAGAAAATAGCTGCGTTGGCACCATGTTGCTCATATCTGTTATACCGTAGCCGGACAACTCTTCGACCAGCTTGGGGTGTACTGCTATGGGCTCAGGGCTGGCTAATAGAAATGCCGCGATAGCAGCACCAGCCAATATGCCCCCCACGAAAAAGAAGTTCCAGATTTCCTTCTTCCAGTCGTACTTGAAAAATTTAATATCCGCCGGAAAACATGCTGCACATGCGTGACGCAAGTTGGCGGATATGCCAAAGTGCTTATTGCCCAAAAGCAATAACGCCGGTACTATTAATCCGATAATTACTCCGGCTACATACCAGGGCCACGGTTGTTGTATTACCTCTAACATGATTCTTTTGTTTTAGTAGTTTAATAAAAATGAGTTGGCTGATAAACCGGCAGACTTACAGCCGTTGTTGTTATTTTATATAGATGGTAGTTAAAAATGAAAGTTCACTACGAAGTTGAATACACTCATATCCACCTTGTTGATAACATACTTATCGTTATCGTATGTTTCGCCGGCATTCATCTTGTACACATACAGCATCTGTACATCCCAGCCTTCCAGGAAGTTTTTGAATTTATACCTGACATCAGCATTCAACTGTGCATAAGAGGGCATGCCATACTTATTCATGGCGTAGTCCCTTACATCAGGCAGCCTGAAGTAGCCGACACCCAATTGTGTTTTTACCCCTGCTTTGGAAAAATCATACCCGCCTTTTACTACATAGGCATGTACATCACCAAAACCTTCATTACGTTCCCTGGGGAGAAATGTAAAAAACGGGTCTTTACCCCATTCCCTTGGCATCAGGTACCTGCCGTCTTTGGTTATGCGGTTGTAGTTGACAGAAGTACGCCAGTTTTTGTTTTTATACTCCAACCGGGCACCAAAAGTCTGGGCCTTACCACCGGGCGTGTAGTATGCCTTTTTTACATCTGCATTACCACCTTCATTCACGGCATCCTGCCTTATATATTGTCCGGCGGCAGCAACCTGGCCATCGTTAATCTTAAACAAAGTGTACTCAGCCTGTAGTAATGCTGTGTTGAAAATATTATCTACATACAAATCATATATCTTCAACTTTAAACGCTTACCTACTATACGGGACACACCCAACATAGCTGCACCATCACTCTCCTGGTTACCTGCATAGTCAGACCTAATACCGTCAGAATTAACTCCCATAGGATAAATGCCGATAGATTCCCCTACCTTATAAAACCTTACCGTACTACGAGGTGAAATATGATAAATGTATCCACCTTCTATTTTTGTATTCTTCAACTCGTTGAATTCACCCCAGATCCCACTTATTTCAGTTGGGCGCATCCTGCCATCCTGCAGGTTGATGAACGGCGTATTGATGAGCTGTTTACCCAGTACTATATGTGAATGCCCTTTGCTGTATTTTAAATACAGTTCTTCCAACCTGTCGATATCCACTTTATTTCCCGGATCTGTAATGTCAAATAGCCCTACTTCGTACCTGTTTGGCTGATTCGTTACCGGATCAGTCTGCTCAAGGTTGCTAGATCCAATGTTGAAAACAAAGAAACCACTGACACCAAACTGAAAGTTTTTGTATTTCGCAGTCTCATATTTAATACCCCCGCCTGCTGCGTTGGCATAATAATCGCTCAGCCCTGCAACATTGTCCGTTGTCATAAAATAATAACGGGCATGACCATGAACTGAACCTGTTTTGAATGCGTGAAGAATACCACTCTCGTTATCAGTAGAAGTCTGTTTGCCCTTCCACATCTCAGCTTTTTCATGAGGTTCATGATGCTGTGCATTGGCGGCAATTGCCGTAAATAAGAATAGTATAAATGCTGTTGTTTGTTTCATTTGTTAAGTTGATATGCCGGCTGCAATACGGAGCCTTATAAAAAGCGTAAAATGAAACACCGGTATCTGACAGGCAATCATTCCGCCCGATACCGGTGTATTACAATTAATTATGGTACTGTAGCAAATCGCCTATACCACCGCCATTGTAGATATTTTTGTAGCCCTGTTGTGCCAGGTAGCTTACAGCCATACCGCTACGATTGCCACTGCGGCAGTAAAACACGATAGGCTGTTCGCCTAATCCGTTGATTTCAGATACACGGTTAGCTATTTCATCCAGTGGAATATTGACTGCATTTTTAAAAGAGCCGGAGCTATACTCAGCCGGGGTACGCACGTCAACAAATTTTGTGTTGCTGTCATTGATGAGATCCTGTAATGTCATAATATGTTTTTTTTTGAATAATGTGTCTTAAATCAAATTACCATGGGAAGAGGCTATGCCTCCTCCCGTTGATAATTCTTGGTTTGTTTTGCTCTTAAGCTTTTTAATTAAAGGAGTGTAGTGGGGCATACGTAATCGCTTACGTTAAATTTGCCTGACTCTTTTATAGCTTTGAATCCACCTTTAACATCTACCAGGTTGTCGAAACCCCTAGCGCGCATTATTGAAGTGAAAATCATACTGCGGTAGCCACCGGCACAATGCACATAGTAAGTTTTATCCTTGTCTATCATGCTCATAGCATCGTTCACATTATCCAGTGGTGCGTTTTCAGCAGTCAGTATGTGTTCACTCAGATATTCACTCTTCTTACGCACATCCAGTACAGGTGCATCAGCATCCAGCGCCAGTATATCTGCCATTTCATCGGCTGTGATGCTGGTGATGCTATCTATCTCCTTACCTGCGTTTTTCCACGCGTCAACACCACCCTCCAGGTATCCGATTACGAAGTCGTAACCAACACGGCTTAGCCTTGTTACCGCTTCTTCTTCAGTACCGGGTTCAGCTATCAGTAATATCTCCTGTTTGATATCAGGTATCAGCGCACCTACCCATGGAGCAAATGAACCTTGCAAACCAATATTTATTGAGTTGGGAACGAAAGCTGCAGCGAAATCCTGAGCGTTTCTTACATCCAGCATTAACGCGCCTGTTTCATTTGCCGCAGCCTCAAAAGCTTCGGGTGACAATGCACGCAATCCCCTTTCTAATACGGTGTCAATGCTGTCATAACCATGAATGTTCATCATTACGTTCAGCGGGAAGTACGATGGAGGAGGTACCAGGCCGGTTGTTAGTTCTTTTATAAACTCTTCCTTAGTCATGTCCGCCCTCAGAGCGTAGTTTGTCATTTTTTGGTTGCCAAGGGTGTCCGTAGTTTCTTTACTCATGTTTTTACCACAAGCACTACCTGCACCGTGTGCCGGATATACAATGATATCATCAGCCAGCGTCATTATCTTGTTGCGCAGAGAATCGAAGAGGTGCGCTGCAAGCTTATCCTGTGTCAGGTCAGACTTTACTTTCTGTGCCAGGTCGGGCCTGCCCACATCGCCGATAAACAGTGTATCGCCGCTGAACAACCCAACTTCTTTTCCTGATTCATCGCTCAGCAAGTAACAAGTACTTTCCATAGTATGGCCGGGTGTATGCAATACCTTGATTGTAGCTTTGCCTACTTTCAGTATCTCTCCATCTTTAGCTGAATAAAAATCAAAATCAGGTTGTGCGTTTGGACCATACACAATCGGAGCACCGGTCTTTTGTGACAGGTCTAAGTGGCCTGAAACGAAATCAGCGTGAAAGTGTGTTTCGAGTACATACTTGATTTTAGCGTTGTTGTTGTTCGCCTTTTCAATATATGGCTCTACTTCGCGCAGCGGATCAATTATAACTGCTTCACCATCACTTTCAATGTAATAAGCACCTTGTGCCAAACAACCGGTATAAATCTGTTCAATCTTCATCTTGCTACTATTTGTTTTTTTAAAATTTTCGAATTTATACTGCAAATATCCCCACACTTACCAGCCCCATAAATGACTTAAGTCACACAAGGAAAAAACTTTGAAAATCATAGCGTTTTAGCCATCTATGTCGGTATAAGGCATGCTTATTGAT
>JACFNS010000181.1:4072-5782 GCA_019454705.1 Taibaiella sp.
AGGCCATTTAGACAACAGAGCTGAAAATGAAAAAGCCCCTTGTTCAGGGGCTTTAATATTGAATTTGAATCCGTGCGATTTCTTAGTGGCCTCCACTTCCCGGAGTTGCGAAGAACAACTCTTTGATGATGATGTAAATACCCATTACTAACACAAACCAGCCAAAACCCTTTTTCAGGCTGGATGCTGATATTTTTTTGCTGAGCATGTTGCCTACGAATATACCTGCTATCGCTAATCCCGTAACGGTAACCAATAAAGTCCAGTCCATGGTTTGTGTGCCCAGGTCGCCGGTGAAGCCAATCAACGATTTTGCAGCTATAATAAGCAATGAAGTACCTACCGCTTGTTTCATAGGTAGTTTACTCAGTATTACCAATGCAGGTATTATCAGGAATCCACCACCGGCACCTACAAGCCCCGTCAAAGTACCCACCAGCGCTCCTTCAATTATTATCATAGGGTAATTGAATTTCTGCTCGCCCGCCTCTTCTGCTTTTTTCTTCTTATCACGTATCATAGATACTGATGCGAATACCATTAACACAGCGAAAAGCATCATCATCAGCAATGCTTTGGTCACTACAAAATCACCAATGTTGAATACCTCAGCAGGTATTGCAGGAACCAGGAATGCACGTGTCAGGTATACCGCTATAATGGATGGTACGCCGAAAATAATAGCCGTCTTAATATTTACTTCTCCGTTTTTATACTTGGGAAAAGTACCAATGAGGCTGGTGCTACCTACTATAAACAGGGAATAAGCTGTAGCCAGGACGGGATCTACGCCAAACAGGTAAACGAGTACGGGAACTGTAAGAATGGAGCCGCCGCCGCCTATCAATCCCAGTGAGAGGCCAATCAGTAAAGAAGCAATGTATCCGAGAATTTCCATAATATACTTTTATGGATGCAAAAGTGGTACTAAATACACAAATGCTATGTGATGCCTGTCACACAAGCGGTGTTTTTTTGATGATATTAGTCCCTGATCCATTCAAAAGAATTTCGGTGAATATTAATCCATCCGTTCTTTTCCATTTTCTTCATTAGCCTGCTGATTACCTCTCTCGATGAATTGAGGTCGTTGGCAATATCCTGGTGCGTCAGTTTTACATGCTTGCCAAATTGTTTTACCTGTCGCTTCAGGTAGAACTCCAGGCGTTCATCCATATTCCTGAATGCAATTTCGCTTACTGTGCGCAACAGTTCTTCGTACCGTGAGCGATATGTTTTGATAACAAAATAGTGCCAGCTTTTATACTTCTGCAGCCATTTGTCCATATACTCCAGGGGTACGGTCAGCATTACCACATCTGTTACCGACTTTGCAGTTACCATACTTTTCTCTTGCTTGTAGGCACATACCATTGACACTGCACAAGCCTGCCCCGGTTCTATATGGTAAACAAAGTATTCGTCGCCTTCGCCATCTTCCTGGTACAGCTTTACTACACCATCCAATACCATCATAACAGTGCGGATAGGCTGCGCCACCTGCAATATAGTGGTGCCTGCCGGAATTTCTTTTACTACACCTACTTGTATCAATTCGTTATACAACTCATCTTCTAATTCAGGAAATAACTCTTTTAGTTTCGATAGATCGGACATTGCTATTCAATTTTGTTCTATAATCGTATATAACCCTTACAGTTTCCGGGCCAGTAACCTCAATACATTCACTGTTTTCATGCCCGCATTACT
>JACFNS010000182.1:0-3333 GCA_019454705.1 Taibaiella sp.
TAAACCAGCCTTTACGAAAACCGAACAGGCCTTTCCATATTGCAGGGTCTGTCCATACAAACCCTTCCCCTGTGTACCCGTCGTATATCCACGTCCCTGTTACATATTTCCAATAGGAGAGTTGTATCATCAATACGCAAAAGAATAAGAGTGAGGCACCAATAATATGCAGCATATTAGTCCGCAGGAAACTGAGCCTTTGTTTTACAACAGGTATATTATTCAGCCCCCATAACAGAGGGATGAGCATCACTACAAGGCCTGAAACACGGGTAATGGCTATTAACCCGGATGCCAGCCCCAGCAAGTAAAAATATTTTTTATTGCCTGTACTGTACAACCTGTCTGTTGCGAACATCAGCAATGCAAAATCGAAAAACAAATAGCCGTGCGCCATGCCGGGGGCAAAGACTACATAATGGTATAAGTTGGTACCAAAAGCTATACCCAGCAGCGTGATTGCCGTAACAGTATCGCTGAAATGCCGCCGCAGGAACAGCCGTAACAAAAAGAGCCCTGCTACAACCCAGCAAAAGTTGCTGATGACCGCTCCCCACTGGTAGGGTACGCTATAGCCATCAGGCGGGTATTTAACAATATACTTGTTGATATAGTGTGCCGCTACAAAAAATGGCAGCTCGTGTACCGCAACGCCAATACTGTACTTGTTAGCCTTGTTGCCGTTGGGCAATGGGTTTAATTCATATTCCTTCAGGTCGCCGGTGGGCATGTATGCCTCGTCTATATATTTATAAAACTTCAGCTCCTTTATGTCTTTGTAAATAAAGAAAGCGGGCAGGTACAGGTGATAGCCCGACTTATCCCATTTGAACACCCACCACTCCCAATCTTTTGAAGTATTGCAAATGATGTAGAAACTGACGAATGCAAAAAGTAATATGGTTAAGCGCGACTTCAATGTGTTATTGGTTACAATTAAGGGTAAGATAAGTATTTCTGCTATTGTTTTCTCCGGCTGCTATCGTTTCGGTACAATATCAATGAGCCGTCAACATGATAGGCCCTGATTTGTGTCATTCCCGGAAAAGCATTTTCATCGTCGGCAGCATGCATATATATGTAGTCGAAACTGTCTATGTTTTTGAGATCGGCGAAACGGGTACAGCAGGGAGATTCGGCCACCTTGTCTTTGTGGTAAGTATTGATATAGTAGTTTACGGAATTGTCGGTAGGCCAGTTGGCAAATACGCGGGCTTTGCCGGGGCCCCTGTAGTCTTTAGTAATATCTTCTACTAACTGTTTTGAATACATATCCATCCACCACAGGCTCATCTTGTTAAAATTCATTTCGCTGACGAAGCGCCAGGAGCCGAACAGGGCTAAAAAGACAGCTGTAGCCAGGGCAATGGGTTTTGAATATGGTACTATTAATTGCAACGAGGTGAAAATAGTTAGCACCATTAGCGGGAAGAAGAATAATGCGATACGGTTGATGGGGAGGGGGACATCCAGTAAGTAAAACTGGATATTAGTCATGACCAGGGAGAATATTAGTATGGCAAAAGGAATGAGCTGATATGATTTTTGCCTGCGGATGAAAACAAAGTGCAGGATGATGGAAATAACCATCAGCGACACAGCTATATTCATAGTCCAGGTAGCGTGTCCTGTAAAATAAATATTGCCTGTATAATCCCACATCATGCTTGCGAGGGTATCATCCACAAAATTGCCTGTTCCGCCATAGAATATTTCGCCTGATTCGTATTGCTTCCAAAGCTTCAATCCGCCCAGAATGCCGATAATGATAGCATAAACTATGGGTAAACGGAGTGCGGTTAGTATGCTGTTACTACTGCGGCGGAGATATAAAACAACTGAAGTTATTAAGAAGATGGCCACCATAACATGCAGCACAGCTATGTTGGCATAAAAGGCGGCTGCGGCAGTCAGCAGTATGATGTGCAGATGTTTTTGGCGGGGCGTGGTGGTGTCTTTAGTTATTTTAACCAGGTACGCAATTGAGAGCATCAGCAAACCTATACTGAGCCCATAACCCCTGCACAGTCCAAAAAAATCGAGCAGGGTAAAGTGGGTAAGCAAGGTAAGGAACATGGCAAATGCCAGAACCCTGTTTTTCATTAATTGTTTTGCCAGCAGGTAAGAACCCCAAATGTACCCTGCTAACGATAAGAGATTGGGGAGGCGTAGAAAAAACTCCTTCTCGCTGAAAATAGTAGTCAGCTTGGTGAGCAGGGTATTGAGTATATGGTTGTTGGTAGAAGGGTTTTTGATGGTGACGATGTCCCATACAGGGTGGCGTACGAAGCTGAAGAGTGTCCAGGCTTCGTCTATAGTAACGGGTATAGTAAATACCCTGATAGTAACATAAACGAAAATCAGTAAACCTGTAAGGACATAAAATAGTATTTCAGGTTGTTTTCTGTTCATAGGCTTGCATGTTGGGCGTTACCAGCCGCTGGCCAGCACGTCTGCTATATGCATAGTGCGTATAGGCAGTTTGTTGTGGTCTATATATCCCTGTATATGCATCATGCACGATACATCGGTGCTGATCATATATTCAGCGCCGGTTTCTAATGCGCTCTGTACTTTAGTTTGCGCCATGCCTATAGATATAGGTTCGTATTTCACGGCAAATGTTCCGCCAAAGCCGCAGCAGGTTTCGCATTCTTTCATTTCCACCATTTCCAGCCCTTTTACGTGTTGCAACAGCTTTCTGGGCCCGGCTTTGATGCCGCATTCACGCAGTGCACCACAGGCATCGTGATAGGTGGCTTTCCCTTGCAGTGTGGCGCCTATATCTTCCACCTTCAATACATCTGTAAGAAATTCCGTGAACTCAAACATATTGTTGCCCAGGGCATGGCTGCCCACATGCGCCGAGCTGTTTTCCAGTAAGCGGTCGTAATAATTGCGTACAAAGCCTGTGCAGGAACCGCTGGGGCCTACTACGTATCCTTCTCCTTTGAAATCGCCCACAAACTTTTTAGCTACCGATTTAGCTTCTTCCCAATAGCCTGCGTTGAAGGCAGGCTGCCCGCAACAGGTTTGTCTGGCATTATAATGTACCTCGCAACCCAGTTTTTCTAAAACCTTCACCATATTCATACCGGTTTCAGGATATAGCTGGTCAACAAAGCAGGGTATAAATAATTGTACTTGTATCGTATCGCTCATCTGAAGTTCTACTTATTGTTTCGTGTAAACTGTATCATTTTCAGTGCGGTGATGGCGGCTTCTTCCCCTTTGTGGCCATGCGCACCGCCCAGCCGCTCCCAGGCCTGTTCTAAAGTGTCAAGCGTCAGCACGCCGAATATTACGGGGACAGGTATAGTAACATTCAATTGG
>JACFNS010000182.1:3343-5779 GCA_019454705.1 Taibaiella sp.
CATATTCAAAATGCGGGGTGCCGCCACGTATCACTGCTCCGAAGGCTATTATAGCCTCGGGGCAAGTGTCTTTATATTTCATAGTTTCATACAGGAGCCTGCAAGCGAAGGGTAATTCAAAGCTACCGGGTACTGCGTGTTTTCCTGTCAGCACCGCTTTGTGCTGCTGCAAAATTCTTTCGGCCCCGGTTATCTGCTCTGTTACTATCTTGTCGTTCCACTCCGTATAAACTATTGCTATCCGGGCATCGTGGAGGTTGTCCAGTGCTGCCGTGTCTAACAATGATATGCTGTGCTTTGATTCTGCCATGAATGAAAAATCCCCTTTCAGCCCGTAAAGGTAAAAAGGGGATGGGAATTATATACAGTAATAATTCGTTAATCTATTATACCTACGCGGGCCAGGTGGCGGTCTATATCCTGCGCTACCTGCGACTGCGGGAAATCAGCTTTAATCCTCTTGTAGGCCTCCTGTGCTTTTTCAGTATTGTTGCTTATTTCGTAAGCCACTGCCAGGCGGTACAGGAACATAGGTGTAAACACCTTATCGTCTTTATTGCCCGCTGCTTTTTCATAATACTGGATACCTTTTTCGGTGTTGCCTTTTTCCATATAAGCATCGCCCAGGGCGCCCCATGCAGCATAGCTCAGTTGCGTGCCTTTGCCGTCAAAGTCTTCGAGGTATTTGATGGCATTGTCAAAGTCGCCCATTTGCAGGTAGCATACACCAATGTAGTGGTTGCACAGGTTGGCAGTGGGCGTGCCGCTGTATTTCTTTTTTACACTCAGAAAACCGGGGTGTTCCGCATTTCCGTTCAGGGCCAGGTTGAAAGAGTCAACTTCCAGCATACGTTGCGCCCATGCTATGGTAGTAGCTGCTTTTTCCACTTTGGGTTTGCGTACCATCTCTGTGTAAACAAGGCCGCCGATTGTTGCCACCAGTACAACAGTTACGATGGTGTTGATGCGCTTTTTATTCGCCTCGTATTTGTGCATCAGGTTATCCAGCGGGTTCTTTTCTTCAATTTTTGCCATAAGTGTACCTTACAGGTGTTTTAGCTTGTATCGTTTTAGTTAAGTTGAAATATTAATCAGTTATGTAGGGGTAATCGTCTTCTACGTATATGTCTTTATATACTTCGCTTTCGTCGGGCCAGGGACTTTCTTCAGCAAAGTCAACAGATTCCTGCACCTCCATCTTTACTTTTTCGTTGATCTGCTCTATTTCATCTTCAGTAGCCCAGCCATTGTCCATAATGGTTTTCAGCACTACATTGATGGGGTCTTTCTCCCTGTATTCTTCTACTTCTTCTTTAGTGCGATACTTGGCAGGGTCGCTCATAGAGTGTCCGCGGTAGCGGTAAGTGTTGATGTCCAGCAGGGTAGGGCCGCCTTTTTCGCGGGCGCGTTTTACGGCACGCTCTATGGCTTTATGCACTTCTTCCGGTTTCATACCGTCCACCGTGTCGCCCGGCATATCATATGCATCGGCCAGTTTGGCTATCTCCAGCGTTTTGCTGGTACGCTCTACCGATGTACCCATGGCGTATTTGTTATTCTCGCAAATGAATACCACAGGCAATGACCATAGCATAGCCATGTTGAAGGTTTCGTGTAATATACCCTGGCGGGCGGCACCATCGCCAAAGAAACAGATGGTTACCCTGTCGTCGCCATTATATTGGTCGGCGAAGGCGATACCTGCGCCAAGACCTATCTGTCCGCCCACTATACCGTGGCCGCCGAAAACCTCTTTTCTTTACTAAAGAAGTGCATACTGCCGCCTTTGCCTTTGGTACAGCCGGTAGCCTTGCCGTACAACTCTGCCATACATTCTTTGGCGGGAATGCCTTTGGCAATAGCAAGGCCGTGGTCGCGGTAGGCGGTTATCATATTGTCATCGTCCCTGATCGCCGTCATACAGCCGGCGGCAACCGCCTCCTGGCCAATGTACAGGTGACAGAAACCACGTATTTTCTGCTGGCCGTAAAGCTGCCCCGCTTTCTCCTCAAAACGGCGCATCAACAGCATGATCTCATACCAGTATAAATATGTCTCTTTACCGAATGGGGTCTTCTGCACTGATTGTTTAAATTTGTGCGAAATTATAAAATAATTCGCTCGTTCCGATTGAAAAGGTTAAAGAAAATAACATTAGCCCAATTCCGCAACTATTCTGCTGCAAGTTTTCAGTTCAGTGAGCGAATTACCTGTATTACAGGCCCTAACGGCAGCGGGAAGACCAACCTGCTGGATGCTATATACTATTTGTGTTATACGAAGAGCTATTTCAGCGCCTACCAGCAAAATACCGCGCAGAACGGCACCGATGGCTTTCGGGTATCGGGCGAATTCGGGCAGGACACGCAGGACGAGGCTATATCCTGTAAATGGCAGCAGGGCAAGAAGGAGGTAGCCGCCAACGGGGTGGAATAT
>JACFNS010000183.1:0-2863 GCA_019454705.1 Taibaiella sp.
GGTTACAGTTTTTCTTGTCGATATCCTGAACGGTAATGTCAAACGTATATTCTTTTTCAGGGCCATCTTCTGATTTAGCTACAATTTTAACAGGATATGTACCTTTTTCCTGGAACATGGCTGATATTGTTAAATAGCTCCTGAAAGTCGGATATCCGGATACCGTGGAAAAACTTCCTTTCATTTTTTCAGGAAAATCTTTTACAGATAAAAAAACACGTTTATCTGTTACTATGTTTTGTGTCACATCCAATACCAAACTTGTGTTACCTACGGTTGGAACTTTTCTATCAGTAATACCCGGAATAAAATATGTCGAGTCCCACCTTGTTTCTTTAGAATCATTGTTACTAATAATCTGCGATTCTTTTTTTTGACAACCAGCCAGGATCAATATTGTCAACATAAAACAAAGGGATATCCGGTTCATAATAGTTGGATTTAGCTTATAAATATAGAGAAATTCCCCGCACGATAATAAATAATATATTACATCCCTCGTAGAGCGGTTACTGTAATTTTACCTACTCTACACCCTGCCCGAAGGTAAGGAGGTTATTATCCGGGTCGAGCAGGGCAAACTCGCGCTGGCCCCAGGGCTTGGTGTGCAGTGGTGCGTTGGGGTGGATTACTACTTTATTGTCCAACAGCGATTGATACAGCGCATCAATATCGTTGGTACGTATATACACCTGTCCGTAGTTGTCTTCGGGCACCAGCTCTTTGTGCTCGAAGAAATGTATCTCGATATTGTCTTTGCGCAGCATCAGGTATCCGTCATAGTCTCCGCCCGACTGTTCGAAGCCTAACTGGTGGATATAATAGTCGCGCGTAATGGCTTTATCGCGCATGGGCAATTTGGGGTGGATGGCTGTCAGCATATTATTTCAGTCTTTCGAGTACGCCTTTACGTTTCACAATATTCTTATAATCCCACTGAATGTCTTTTGATTTTTTCAGCCAGCGTTTCAGGTCTTTTTTGTTTACCTGGCTAACATCGGTATATCTTGCTTCTGCGGCTTTAAAACTGCCCTCAGGTGCCAGACCTTCTTCATCAAACGACTGACCGCTCCAGAACAGCAGGCGCATACAGTCTTTCAGTTGGCTATAGCCTGTTACGGGGTTGCCCTCCAGGAACCATACCGGGTGCCTGTGCCATATTTTATGTTCTGCTTCGGGCAGGGCATTACATATCTCATTGTACAGCGTGTCTGCAATAACCCGGTAATCTTCTGGCAGTGCGTCGTGGTATGCTTTGATGTCTTGGTTCATTGTGGGGGGATTGTTGAATAGTCGAACAATATTATCATTAGCCAATAGCGTGACAGTATCATATGTCTCTTGGGCGATAAATTCTTAGAACAATTTTTATGAATATTAAAACTACAAAAGTGCTTACTAAGAGTGAAATTATTCCAACAATCGTCAGTGATGTCCCAGCTATTTCGTTTCTACGTTCAAAATAATAATCGGTAGCATTTTTTAATGTTATCTTATCGATTGTTGTATTTATAATAAAGTCTGCTTCATTTGAAAACTCTATCAGTGAACTATTAGTAACATTAAAAGAAAAATAATGATCCTCATTTGTTTTAGCGTAGATATTGTCTTCTCCTACCTGAATTTGCGCAATATCTGTGATTATTGTTTCACCATTACATTCTAAAAATCCATTTTCAGGGACATCAATAAAAAGTAATTGACAAGTACCCGACAATGGTACATACCATGCATCTCCGATACCAATATCCACTTTCTTATACACAGATACAATTATTGAGCCAGCCAATGCAGCAAAATACAGTGTATAAAGAGCAATAAATGGACTTATAAGCGTTATTATTCCTGTCTTTCTACTTTTTTTTCTGGAAATACTATATGCGACAATACGTGCAAATGCAGCAATAAGGAGACTAAGAATAAATATTCCAATCAGGTGCACTATGATTACTATACCTAACCCCATGTAGTGATATTGGTGTTTTGAAACTAACCTCAGTGAATTTAGCACTAAATATTAATTTACACCCTCTCCTCCGCTCCTAATCTGAAAATGCATTATCCGCCATACTGTTCAACACCAACTCCAGCTTGTCAAAATTCTCTTCGTTTTTGTCGGGGGCGAATTTGATGATTTTATCGCACTCTTCTTTGGTAGCAAACTGCATACGGAAGGTGAGGAGTGTACTGTCGGCACTTGCGTCTTCAAACGTAGCCACTACGCGAAACAAGGGTTTTGAGATACGGTGCCAGGCTATAAGGTTTGGGCGGTCTATTACCAGGAACTCCACTTCATTTTCGTAGTTGCCTTTCTCCGGACCGTGCATAGTGAAGCGCCACCTGCCACCCGGCTTCAGGTCAAATTCGTGAAAGGTATTGGTAAAACCCGCGGGGCCCCACCATGCGGCAAGTAGCTCCGGCTCTGTCCATGCACGGAAGAGTTGTTCACGTGAAGCATTGAATACCCCCGAACTGAGTATCTCGCAATCGGGCGGGGTGTTAAAGAATTGTGGTTGCATCAATTGAATTTTAAATCTTGGAATAACGTATGCACAAAACATTGCAGGATTCAAAAAACCTGTTTCCTTCCGGCTTCCAGTTTTGCCTGTCGTTTATGCCTTTGAACAGGGGGATGCCATTGCCCAGCAAAACAGGGTTTACGAATAGATACATTTCGTCCACCATATTGTGGGCAAACAGGGTATGCACTGTGGACGGGCTGCCGAATACCAGTATATCGCTCTTTTGTTTTGCATCCGTTATTTCCTGTAGCATCGTTTCGTCGATAAACCGGACTTTATCCCTGTCTTTGCCCAGCATGGAATTGGATAAAACGATCTTATCCACTTTGTTGTACCATGCT
>JACFNS010000183.1:2873-5770 GCA_019454705.1 Taibaiella sp.
GCGTGTTTGTTTGCATTTTCTCCCTGGCCGGCGGTGGGCCAGTAAGCATCCATCATTTCAAAGGTGTTCCTGCCATAAAGTGCGGTACCGGCGTTATACGTTAAGGTCCCAACGAAATCAAACAGGTCATCGTTAAAACTTATCCAGTCCATTTCTCCCTTCGGCCCGCCTACAAACCCATCCAGAGAAATATGTTCAGAAATTATCAGCTTTCCCATAATTGTTATTTTATTGGTGCCTTACAAAAATGCAAACAAAAATTGGTAAGTATGGGGTGTGAAAACGACAATAAGAGGGTAGGATTGAATGATTATTATATGTAAGTAAATGTATAATTTTAGGTATGTATCACTCGCTTAATAGAGGTTTTTTTGCTCTTATTGGATACTTGTATTTACGATTGCGCCACGGGAAATACCATAAACGCATATTAATAACAGATTATGCCCGTGAATATTACTATGCAGGACTTACAGTAGTTTGGATGCCTGTATTGTTCGTAGCAATCATAGTATTATCATGGGCATTAATAAACGTGGGTATATTTCTGCTCAGTTAATCTAAACACGCTCTTCCGCCCCCAAACCAAACAATGCATAATCATATACAGCAGGGTCGGCTGGGTTCATGGCGCGGAGTTGTTCTGTTAGTTGCAGGGCGTTCTGCCAGTTGCTGTTGTTATTGTCTATCAGTCCCAGCCGGTGTGCTACACGGGCCACATGTACATCCAGCGGGCATATAAGTTGGCGGGGCTGTATCTTCTTCCATATGCCAAAGTCCACACCCTGTTTGTCCTTACGCACCATCCAGCGCAGGTACATATTGATGCGTTTGCAGGCGCTCTTGCGGGCGGGTGTGGATATATGTTTGCGGGTGCGCTCGGGGTGTTCTATTGAGAAGAAGTAATTGTGAAAATGTACCAGCGCCTGTTCTACTGTTTCATGTTTGTATGTTTTACCCGGCGCAAAAGCATCTTCTAATGAATCGTGCTGTGCATAATGCCATTGCAGGAAGTGGATGAAATACAGCAGGTCGGTAGCATTGAAGGTGCGGTGTACAAAACCGAGAAAGGGTTTTAAATCTGTATCCCGGTGATTGAGTATGAAATCGTAGGGTGTGTTATCCATCAATGCCATCAACCGGTTGCAACTGTTGATGATGCTGGTCCGATTGCCCCAGGCCAGTACGGCGGCAAAGAGGCCACTGATTTCTATATCCTGCTTTTGCGTGAACCGGTGGGGAATGGATATAGGGTCGCCTTTAATAAAAGAAGGCTGGTTGTACAATTTTACCTTGGCATCGAGGAGGGGTTTTATTTGCTGGATATCTGACATAACCCTGATTGTTATAGAACAATTTTTTCTTTGTAATTTAGTTTTATGCGTGGCATTTTTTCCCTAATTGTAATCCTGATAATATCATCATCCTGCCAAGATAGCCCTAAAGCAGGAAATAGTGTCTCATTCGAAAATAGCACTCCTTCTAGTAAATTAATGACAGGAGATTCTACATTGTTAGATAATTACTCTTTCCCGGATAAAGAGAAGCAGTTCCCAATGCAATTATTATATATTGACAATGATAAAGAATCATGTGTTCTCTATCATTATGATGAGGTGAGTGAAGATTGGATAAATAGAAGCTGGTATGCATTAGTAAAAAACGGCCCGCAATATTTTATACAAAATGCTGCGATTACAATACGGCCCGGATATGATCCTGTATTGGATGATGATACTACACAAAAAACTGGCTGGGAAGTATGTACAAATGCAACTGATACCCCTTTAATTCATTTTACAGAATATGCCAAGATAAAGGCAGGACCGATAGGATCAATAAAACTACCTATAGATATTATTCGGACTGGTGATACTATTTCTTTTGAATTTGCGTCCGTGATGTATAAATTATTCGCTACGGGAATAGTTGATAACAACAGCAGTGAATACTCTTCTACTACCAATTACAGGCTCTTTATTGAATCAACAACACCTTCTAAAAAAACAACGCAATTATTATTTGCTGCTCCAAATTTTGATGATGCATTTCCAAGTATTATGTTCATTGGAGACATAAACCGGGACGGACTACCGGATATATTGCTAAATGCTGTAAGACACTACAATGAATTTGCACCCTCTTTATTCCTTTCAAATAGCAATTCATCGGATCCTATTTGGGAGTTGGTCGGACTTCACTGGAGTTCAGGTTGTTAACAACCCACAAAAAAAGGCTGAGATACCTCCGCCTTTTCAAACAGTTATGTTGGGTTTTAAAATATCCCCAAAAACTTCTTTTTCTTCTTGGGTACATACACCTTCAGCATACGCATATCTTTGTTAGGGCGGTCCATATTGTTGCGGGGCTCAGCCACTATTTTTTCCACTACGTCCATACCTTCTATTACCTGGCCGAACACGGTATAGTTACCATCCAGGTGAGGGGTGCCGCCTATGGTTTTATATACCTCGCGCTGTGCGGGGGTATAGTTCCTCCCATTGCGTTGAGACATCTGGTCCAGTTCTTCACCGCTGAACTTCTTGCCCACCACTATATAAAACTGGCAGCCCGATGAAGATTTGTTGGGGTTGTTATCCCGCGCAGCAGCTACCGCACCGTATTGGTGGAAGTTGGTATCGTTAATCTCGGCATCTATACGGTAACCCACATCGCCATTGCCCAGCGGAGCGCCCGGGGCAGCTTTTTTAGAGTCGGGGTCGCCGCCCTGTATCATAAACTGCGGTATCACCCGGTGGAACAAGGTGCTGTCAAAAAATCCCTCGTTGGCCAGTTTCAGGAAATTGTCCCTGTGTTTGGGGGTATTGTCATAAAGTACCAGGGTGATGTTGCCATGTTCGGTTTCTATCACTTCCGTATTGGGGTTAGCTTTGTTT
>JACFNS010000184.1 GCA_019454705.1 Taibaiella sp.
CATAACAGGCGCTTTTCTTCATCCGCTCTACATGCGATGCCATAATCATCTTGTCTTCGCCGCCCTGGTAGCCGGGCATAAATACATTCATCACTTCAGACAACATCATGCCCGGACGGAAATCAGTGAAAGTTTTACCGTCATTCAGCACTGCTATACCCTGCAGGTGGCAGCGCTGGCAGATGTTGTTCTGCAGCTCTGTGGACAACCTCCTCGGGTTAACGATTGTATAGTCCGGAGCCTGGGAGGTATCTACTATATTGCCTGATTCCTTCTCCTGCACATGTAGGCTGCCTGGGCCGTGGCAGCGTTCGCAGTCAATACCCTGTTTGATGTTCAGGTATTTATTCTGGCTGTTGTGTACAAACTCTGGCAGGCCGTTGTGGCAGCTCATACACTCCATCTGTATCATGCGGCTAAAACGGCTATTAGCGCCTTTTTCGAAACCCGGGGCAAGGTCCCATGTGCCCTTTTGTGTATAGTAGGTTATCGGTGCCTGGTAAGCATAACCGTTCGTTACAAAAATATGCGAATTCGTATGCTGGCCCGAACCTACCACATAGTCTATCCTTTGCAGCAGGTTATGTACAGTGTCTTTCCCCTCCAGCCTGAACTCCCTGACGTACAGAATATCTCCCTGCCAAAACGGATGATAGTAAAAGTCCAGATCCTTGTCATACACCAGGGTGTGGCCGGGGGTATAGTCTGCCGCGGATTTGTGTTTGGTAGCATAGTCCCAGGACTGGCCCATGCCGGTCTGAATATAAGTTTGGTACACAGGCTCGTGGCAGGTGCGGCATTTCTGCATGCCTACATAGCGCACGGTGGTATCGTACACATTCAGCCATGCTGAGCTATGTTCTTCGACAGCAGTCTTTTTTTCAGGACTGTTACAAAAAAAAGCCGGCAGGGCAATGGCTACTACCACCAGCAACAACACCAAGCTTTTTACTTTCGGGGATGACATTCCCTTCAAATTTAAGACAAAAGAGCTACACCGTTAATTGAATATCGCCAGCGTGTAGTTCGACTTGCCCTTTTGCACCAGTATGTATTTGCCATTGAGCAGATGTGCGGTTGTCAGTTTGAAATCAAGCTCAGCCACTTTTTCTTTATTAATGCTCAGGCCGCCATTTTGCAGCATTTTACGTGCCTCACCTTTCGATGGGAATACGCCGCTCTCGGCCAGGAAAGTAAGTATATCTGCGCCTTCACCCTCCAACACAGCTTTACTAGCTTCTACCTGCGGTACACCATCCATTACTTCCAGCAGTTGTTGCTCGTTGAAAGACTTCAATACATCCACTGCTTCATTGCCTTTGCTGAACAGTATATCTGAAGCCTGCTGTGCGAAAGCCAGGTCTTCAGCGCTATGTACCAGGATAGTAAGCTCCTCCGCCAATGCCTTTTGCAGCCTGCGCAGGTGAGGGGCAGTTTTGTGTTCTTCTATCAGCGCCTGTATTTCTTCTACAGGGCGGAAGGAGAAAATATAAGATAGCTTTTCAGCCTCTTCATCCGGCTGCTTCATCCAGAACTGGTAAAACAGGTAGGGGGAAGTGCGGGCCGGGTCGAGCCAGATATTGCCACTCTCCGTTTTGCCAAACTTGCTACCATCTGCCTTGGTTATCAGCGGGCTGGTAAAACCCCAGGCATCGCTGCCACCCTTTCGGCGTACCAACTCAGTACCCGTAGTGATATTGCCCCACTGGTCGGCGCCGCCAAACTGCAGTTTTACATTGTGGTTGGCATTCAGGAAGTAGAAGTCGTATGCCTGTATGAGCTGGTATGAGAACTCAGTAAAAGACAGCCCGGTTTCCAACCTCTTCTGCACAGAGTCTTTTGCCATCATATATCCTACGGTAATGTGTTTACCCACATCGCGTATGAACTCCAGGAAACTGTAATCTTTCAGCCAGTCGTAGTTGTTCACCATTACCGCGCCATTGGGCTTGTCATCGCCAAAGTCCAGGAACTTTTCCAGTTGTTTGCGGATGCCCGCTATATTCTTTTGCAGGGTATCATTATCCAGCAGGTTACGCTCGGCCGACTTGCCCGATGGGTCACCAATCATACCCGTAGCACCGCCCAATAATGCATAAGGCTTGTGGCCCGCCCTTTGCAGGCGCATCAGCAGGGTTATCTGTAACATGCTGCCCACGTGCAGGCTATCGGCTGTAGGGTCGAAGCCCACATAGCCCGATGTTATTTCTTTAGCCAGTTGTTCCTCTAATCCCGGCATTATGTCCTGTACCAGGTTCCGCGCTCTTAAGTCCGCTATCAAGTCCATGTATCTGTAATATAAGCCGCCAAAATTAATACATTGTGCCATATGGCTTAAAAAAGCCACCTATTTCTTATACACTCATATCTATAAACATTAATGATATAACGTATAAAAGAATACATATTTGTGTAAATCATATGCAAGAACTTAAAAATCTTATTAGTGTTTTAACAGTCTATTTTGTTTTTGGAAAATTGTTTCTATCTTTCGCATTATCTAGTAATTAAAACAATACCGTCTTGAAACGTATTATACTCAGCTTAGCTTTGTTACTGCCGTTGGTGTCTTCTGCACAACAGCATCACGAGTTTGGATTTTCTGCGGGCATAAGCAGTTACTACGGCGACCTGCAACCCAATTTGTTCCCTGACCACGGTACTCACGCCATGGGTGGCATCATGTACAAGTACTTCATGAACCCCCATGTGGGCCTGCGTTTCGGCGTGGCATACACTAATGTGGGCGGCTTCGACAGCCTGTCGCGCATACCTGCAAGGGTAGAGCGTAACCTGAGTTTCAGGTCGAACCTGCTGGAGTTTCACGGTGGCTTTGAATTCAACTTGCTGCCCATAGAAAAAGACCGTATGAAGTTCACACCTTATGCCTTCTTAGGTATTGCGGTGTTCCGCTTCAATCCTTATACATTCGGCTCGCAGGGCCAGAAGGTATATCTGCGCCCGCTGGGTACAGAAGGCCAGAATATACCCCTGTATCCTGACCGTAAGGAATATAAACTGGTGAGCACATCTTTCCCCATTGGTGGTGGTTTGAAGTTCTTCCTGGGCAAAACATTGATGATAACCCCTGAAATAGGGTTCCGCTACACCAATACAGATTACCTGGACGACGTGAGCAAGTCTTACGTGAACATGGATGTACTGAAAGAGTACCGTGGCCAGGAAGCTGTTAACTACTCCTTCCGTACGGACGAAAAGGCCGGATGGGATGGTAACTACCCTGACTATCGCTACCAGCGCGGCGACAGCAAGGCCAACGACCTGTACTGGTTTGGCAGCCTGACTGTAACCGTGTATATGGACGCTGTAGGCAACCTGCGCGACTACTGGCAAGCTAACTGCCCGGCCTTCCTGAAGAGTGGCAGGGTTCGTTAAAAATATTATAGTAAAGCACACACTCATTAAGGCAGCCGGATGGCTGCCTTAATTTTTATCCATCACGATTGACCCTTAAATCCCCCAATGGGGGACTTCTGTTTTGTTCCTTTTTGATGCCAGTTTTTTGATTTTTGACATCAATTCTGCATAATCGATTGATTATCAAACATGCATTTTGTTCCATACATACGGAAATTGTTCCGGACTGGAGTCGGACCCCTAAATCCCCCAGAGGGGGACTTGTGTTTTGTTCCTTTTTGATGCCACGAAAATTGAAATTGCAAATTGGCATCAATTTTCAATTAAGATACTGATTATCAACATTTTATTTTGTTCCCTGGCGGAACAGGTGTTCCATTTTGTTGCCAAAGTGATGTCTTTTCAAAGGAGGTAACGAGAACACTGCGCTAAGGTGTTGCTCCCCTACGTACGGGATTGCCGTTTTTTTCAAATTCGCGATTGTCCAACGCGAGTATTCCACCCCCGTCCGCAAGCGGACACCCCCGCCGGCGGGGGACAGAGTACTCCGCTCCCTAAATGGGTGGGACAGGCAACGGGAACTGTTGATTTGTTCCATTTTGATGCCTGGAAATATGATTTTCAGTTTTTGGCCTCAATTATAGTGTACGTAATTGAAAATCAGCGTTTTTGTTCCAATTGTGCGGAAATGTTCCGTGGGAATAAAACCTAACAACTACACTCTTGCAAGGCTCCGGCAGGTTGTATGTTTTCATGTCAAAGAACTTAATACCTGCTTGTTAAAGCAGGTATTGTCAAATGTAAATTTACGTAATTTTGTTGTGTTTGCCAACTTGTAAGAACTAACAATCTATATGTTTCCTGTTATAAAGGTGATGCATAAAATTCCTTTTTCACGAATAATTAGTTAAGTTTATATACAAACTTCCTGACATGAAACAACGATACACCATATTGCTTACTGCTTTCTTATTACTTGTCTCTCAATTGTCCTATGCTCAGAAATTCAGATGGCTTACCGGAGGAGGAAGTACGGAAATCATGAACAATGGTGTCTATAAAGGAGAGTGGGTGACTCATATGTGTACGGACGACAACGGAAATGTATATACACTTGCACTTGTTGGTGACTATAATATTAAAGCGGATACATTTTCCCTAAATCAATCTTTCAATGCTACTAATGGTGAATCTTGGAATACTCTATTCATGAGCCATGATTGCAATGGTAATATGCGTTTTGCAAAGTTAATTGAGTGTTATAAAACCACTAGAAACACTGGTCTTGCGTATCATGCAGGTGCTGTTTATGTAGCAGGATGGTTTGCGGACAGTAATAAAAGAATTGGATATGATGCTACACTAACAGGCAAATATTACCAGTGTGGGTACACTTCAAAATTTGATACTATGGGTGGGTATTATTGGACGAAATTTATCGGCCCAGATACCGTGTCATCATATAACAAAGTAAGTTACGATGGTGACGTGACTGTTGATGGACAAGGCAACATACATCGATTCTCTACTATGTCAGCAGGATTAGAACTAACTCCAGGTAACACCAGTCAATGGGGCAGCTATGATTTAAAATATGATCCTAACGGTAATTTACTGAGTGTATACAAACTTCAAGATATAGATAGCAACTATTTTATAACCCTTGCCAGGATAGATAGAACGACAAACAAAAGTTATGTATTGTTTGAATATGGTGGAGGTACTACTACAAGGTCCGGCACCGCATTGGCTGCCTACAATCCTAATGGGACACAAATATGGAAGGACACTACTAATGTACGAGCAGGGTTCAATTTATTTACAATTGAGAATAGTGCAATATATTTCACAGCTAATTCAACACAAGCATTTGGACCATTTACATTAAAAGGTATGCAAGTAAGTAACTCCTTATCATCAACAGGTGGCTATATTGCCATAATTGGTAAACTTGATATTGCGAACGGAAATCCACAATGGATGTATCATGTGGATGGGACTAATGGAATAAATAGCCTATATGACATCACAGTTTTGCCAGATAAAAGTATTGCAGCATTTGGAAACCTAGCTGGGTTCAAAAAATATCGCAACGACACAATAAATACGATTATTAATGAAGGTTGGAATCCAATGTTATTTGTAATAGATACGATAGGTAATCTTATTGATTGGGAGCAAATGCATGGAAGTGGTTTCGCTGATAATAGTAGCGGCGGCGTGATTTGCAGTGATAGGAAAGGCAATATCTATGTCGGAGGCAAATCAGAAGCTAATATGCAGGCAGGTAATCTACCTACTTATGTTTCAAACGGCGGTAATTCAGATTATTTCCTGGGCAAATTCGGCTTTGATTGCAATTGCACCAGCATGGCTAATCCTACCTCAG
>JACFNS010000185.1:0-2541 GCA_019454705.1 Taibaiella sp.
CTTTGTCGCCGTGTTTTACCATCTCGAGGATGAAGGTTTGATGACTTGTTTTCATAACAGTTGGATTTTTGATGTATGATTTAGGATTTATGATTGTTCCTGGGGGTTCGTAGCTCGTATCAAGCCTTGAGAATAAAACTGAACTTGTTCTCTCTACTCATCTTCCTTTACTTTCTTTTATTTCGTTCACTTTGTCTTTTTCAATTGCCTCAATGAGTCTCCCGATAGCTATCGGGATTGTTGCTTCTCATAGCGTAACCACCTCCCCCTACGGGTACTCCTCCTAAAAACCCCGCATTGGGCGGGACAGGCAGGAGGAGAGTTCAAAGAAAAAGAGCCCCTCCCGATAGCTATCGGGATTAAGCTTCAAAGGGACGGGATGTTACCTTGATAGGCTTCGGTTCTTCGGCGCTGCCGGGCTAAGAATAGCTACTGATTTGTGAGAGGTGTGTTTTTCTGGAGAGTTCCTTTGTCATGGTGTAATAGTTTAGCCCTATCTGCCTCCTAGATGGAGGGGCGTGCGACAGGGGGTGGTTTACAATAAATTTCAATAGCTAAATTACATAAATTATGTCATTATATCAAATTTATATTTTGCGTAAACGGCATGGCCGGGCGGGGGGATGGGGAGCGGGATTAATCTGCGGTTTGGCGCGGTTTTTTGGCTATATTTGGGTAGGATGCAGCCCGTGCAGGGCTGCCGGAAAAACTCTTTGGATGAAACAACGCACTTATTATTACGTGTTGGGGATATTGTTGATTATAGCGCTGGCGGTGCTGGTGTTTAGGTAGTACGCTGTACGCAATATACATACTACATCAGCCCGTCTTTTCTTTCTCCGTTTGAGGGATAAAGTCGCCTCCGGCACCATCATCTCTGTAGTCGTACGCCCAGCGGTGTACCTCGGGTACCGGACCGCTCCAGTTGCCGTGTACATGGTGTACAGGTGTCGTCCACTCGAGTGTAGTGGCCTTCCATGGATTTTCAGTGGTAGCCTTCCGGCCTTTAAAGATACTCACGAAGAAATTGATGATAAAAATAAACTGGGCGAAAAAAACGATAATGACAACAATACTGATAAAAGTATTCAGACTCTCAAATGGCCTGAAGGTTTCCCAGGCGCTGTAGTCGTAATACCGCCGGGGCATACCCGCAATGCCCTGCTAGTGCATAGGCCAGAATATGAGGTAAGAACCGGCAAAGGTGATAAAGAAATGTATATACCCAAGTGTATTATTCATAAACCGCCCGTACATCTTGGGGAACCAGTGATATATGCCGGCAAACATACCCATGAATGCAGACACACCCATGACGATGTGAAAATGTGCAATCACGAAGTAAGTATCGTGAAGGTGTACATCCAATATTGAATTGCCCACCCAAATGCCTGTGAGGCCACCGGAGATAAATGTGGAGACAAAGCCAATGGCAAACATCATAGGCACTGTAAACTGTATGTTGGCCCGCCAGATGGTTGTCAGCCAGTTAAACACCTTTATAGCCGATGGTACGGCTATAAGCAATGTCATCAATGTAAATATCGACCCCAGGAAGGGGCTCATACCCGAAACGAACATATGGTGCGCCCAAACCAAAAATGAGAGGAACATAATACCCGCCAATGAAATAATCATAGCATAGTAGCCGAAAATGGGCTTGCGGCTATGCACAGACATTACCTCTGATACAATACCCATTGCAGGAAGTATTATAATATACACTTCGGGGTGCCCGAGGAACCAGAATAAATGCTGGTAAAGTATGGCCGACCCGCCGATATTAGAAAGGGCCTTGCCGGCAATAAATATTTCGGATAAATAAAAGCTGGTACCAAAGTTCCTATCGAAAATAAGCAGCACAAACGATGACAGCAGCACGGGGAACGACAAGACGCCGATAACAGCCGTAAAAAGAAAGGCCCATATAGTAAGTGGCAAGCGAGTCATCTTCATACCTTTTGTCCTCATGTTGAGAATGGTGGCTACATAATTTAGCCCCCCGAGTAGTGTTGATACCACAAATAACGCGAGGCTTATCAACCAAAGATCCATACCCAGGCCGGAACCCTGTGACGCTTCCTTAAGGGCGCTGAGGGGTGGATATGCAGTCCAGCCACCTGAAGCAGGACCCGTCTGGATAAACAGGGATGCGAACATTACAACACTTGCCGCAAAGAAAAACCAGTATGAAAGCATATTCATAAATGGTGATGCCATGTCGCGCGCACCAATTTGCAGGGGTATCAGCAGGTTGCTGAAGGTTCCACTTAAGCCGGCGGTCAATACAAAGAAAATGAGTATGGTGCCATGCATGGTAACTAGTGCATAATAAAATTCCGGCGATAGTTTCCCGCCTTTGGCCCATTCGCCGAGAAATTTTTCCATTATAGGGAAGGTGTCATTTGGGAACCCAAGTTGCAATCGAAAAAAAACTGAGAATAATCCACCGATGACCGCCCAGATAATCCCCGTTATCAGGAATTGCTTGGAAATCATTTTATGGTCCTGGCTAAAAATATATTTTAACACGAAATGAGG
>JACFNS010000185.1:2551-5735 GCA_019454705.1 Taibaiella sp.
TTCGTGGCACATAGTTTCATCGGGCCCTGTTGTTGACTCTAAATGTGCTTTTTTTTCCGTTGCTGTCTGCTCCATAACTATAAGTCATTATTTATACAAGAGAGATAATCCAAATTCAATTCTGTCCACGCCTTCCTGCAGGGTTTTCATGTCGGAGGTATAAGATATCCTGATATGCATAGGAGAGCCAAAGATTCCACCACCTACCGTGGCCACACCTGAATGTTTGAACAAGTGCAGGGCAAGATCGTCGCCACATGTAATGACAGATTGCCGATACCGCATACTTACAAAGGGCTCTACTGAGGGGAATACATAAAATGTCCCCTGGGGCTTGTTGACTTGAAAACCAAGTGCGGCAAGCGAGGATACCAGAAAATCGCGTTGCTGCGAGAGTTGCTGCACCTGTTGTTGCATAAACCTCCTATTTTCCCGAAGTGCTATTATAGCTGCATACTGCGCTACATTATTTATTCCGGAGGTAACTTGTTGCTGCACCCGCTCGCAAGCATGTATCAACCATTGAGGGCCTGCCATATAGCCAATGCGCCATCCTGCCATACCATACCCTTTGCCTATGCCGTTCACTATTACGACACGGTCTCTTAACGGGGGAAAACATGCAAGACTGGTATGTCCGATGCCGTAATTAAAATATTCGAACACTTCGTTGCTTATGATGCCTATGCGTGGATACCGCTCCAGCACTTCTGCCAACTGTTCCAATTCCCGTGCGGAGTAAACACAACCAGAAGGATTAGATGGTGAGGAGAACAGTAATAACTTTGTTTTGGCTGTTATAGCCGAATGCAGTGCTTCGGGCTGCAATTTGAAGCCATTAGCGGGGCTGCATGGTATCATCTTTACTACACCGCCGGCCAGCTGCACCTGGCCTACTGTAGTAGGCCAATATGGAGTTGGCAGCAGCACTTCGTCACCGGGTTCTATAAGAGCGAAAATTGCATTTGCAGATGCCTGCCTGGCACTTGTTGACACCATTATTTCGCTGTCGTTATACAACAGGTAGTTTTCTCTGCGGAGTTTGGCGCGGATAGCGGCTACCAGTTCGGGGCAACCGCGCGGGAGTGAATACCTTGCTTGTCCGGGTATATTCTTACCCTCGAGTGCCTGTAAAATCTGCAGTGAAGTATTGAAAGCAGGTGCTCCCAGGCTGAGGTTTATAAATCGTTCCTTTTTACTATTCAATTCCTCACCTATCCTGTACATTTTGTAGGCCTGGGGTACTTCGGCCTGCATAGCTCGTCTCGACAACTTCATATACCGTCCTTATTTTACAGGATAGGAACATTTGCTGCGCCTGGGAGTGGTCCTGTTTTCTTTTTGCAAAATTAAAGTAGGGGAAACATGTTGCACGATTGAAACTGGACAACTATTTATTGAAACCAGCCATACGTATTTCTACAGAATCCAGGCTGTACATTTCCATTTATACATTATTGTCCATAGCATATTATCTTCTGACCCGGCTTTGTTTTTTGTTGGCACGGCGGGGTGGCGTGCCATCTGTACCCAGCTTTTCAATAGGGCCGTTGGGGGCATTTGTATTTTGCCGTAAACCAGGCTTATTGCCATACCTGATAATAAGAAAGAAGACGGAGATAGAAAGAATAAAGAACAACCAAATGTACAGGTGGTTCAAACTGACGTCTGAAGACTGAACGATATGATTTGCACAATAGGCAACATCGGCGCCCAAAGAAAATTCCATAATTAATAAAGCAGCAGGCCCTATTATAAAACCCCTATAGCCACGATCAAACATTATTTATAATTGTCGTTATAAAACTACCGTGTACCGCACATATTGATTATTGCAATTCAGCCAATCATTTATCCGATTCAGCCACATGAATATTGTCGAAACACTTTTGGGTACCGGGCAGGAGGGATCAACCTTTCCGGAAGTCGGACGGGCGGGAATGTGTAAAAGTGTAAAATGCATTGCTAAACGCCCCAACCGTATCATAGCCAACCTCAAATGCGATATCACCGATTGGTTTTGCGGTTTTGAGGATCATCTCTATTGCTTTTATCATCCGCAATGTTTTAAAGTATTGAAGAAAAGAAATGTGGAGGCAAGCCTGGAACAAACGCGACATAGACCGTTCGCTCATATTGAAATGCTTGCTGAGACGAGTAAGCGTAATGGCCTCGTTCAAATTTTTCTCTAGGTACCTCGTAATCTTTTGCATTCGTTCGTCATCTGTAATAGGAAGAATGATGGGAAGGGCTTTGTTGTTAAGCTGCGGCAATAAATTTTTGAGCGCTATAAAAAATTCAAAGTTCTCCATTTTTTTGTCTACGTGTTGTCCATCCCAGCGTTCGGTATGATTAATCATTTGTATGAGCAGTTCGCTGGCAGGGTAAATGCCTAGCTTATTAAAAAATGGATGTTCATCATCATTTTTGGTGTAGAAATATAACGAACGCAATACCGTGGCAGAGTGGCCAATACGCAATACATGCGGCATACCCTTCGGGACCCAGAAATAGTGTCTGGCCGGCACCACGTAAGTTTTATAATGTATAGTGATATAGGCAAGCCCTCCTTCTACATAACTCAACTGGCCTTTTTTATGAGTGTGTAGCGGAATCAACTTTTCAGACTTTTCGTGCATTACGAATACAGAATCTGGTTTCCTGTCAATCTCCGGAAGTGAAGCTATTAGTCCCATAGATCGTCTTTTCAATGCAATGATAAGTATTATGCCATTGGAAAGGTAATCCCCGCTCAACATTCACTATAGTCTGAACGAAAGAGGCCGTTAACCGCCACAATCTCCGTGAGGCAAATAACGGTTGAAACATTATTAACGATCTTGATGAAATTATGGCCATCCATGGTTGCTTCAACATCAGTTATATAGCCGCTCATCCGGGTCAATCCATCCCGGTCTATAATGAGGTGTGCAATGAAACCACGGAAGTCATCATGCTGTAATATTGCTTTTAGCTCAGCCAGATTACTGAATGTCTGTCGTTGATCCATGATTTATTCAACTACAACCTTCAATTTCTATGATATGGTACCCTTTTGTCTTTATATCTTCTAAGGCAGTATCCTGTATCACCATGGTATGACAAAACCGGCATTCATTGCCTGATAAAGGCCGCCCGCCTTGTCCTTTCAATTTAAGGTACTCCCTTCCATAGCTATAGATTT
>JACFNS010000186.1:0-5238 GCA_019454705.1 Taibaiella sp.
GAACATCAGCAGAAAAGAAAGCGGGGAAAGGGATGTTGAACTATCCGGGAGCAGGAAGGATAAACTGCTGGCACTGGTGAATGACGCCCGCGCCAGGGGCTGCAGGTGTGGAGGGAAATACTATAAGCCTGTACCTCCGCTGACATGGAACAACCGACTGGAGCGTGCCGCGCAAAAGCATAGCCGCTATATGCGCAGAAGAAACGTATTGAGTCATGCCGGGCAGGGCGGCTCTGATGCAGGCAGAAGGATAAGTGCAGAGGGATATGACTGGATATCGTACGGTGAGAATGTAGCTGCGGGGTATGGCAGCGATGAAGCCACTATAAAGGGCTGGCTGAAGAGCAAGGGGCATTGCAAAAACATCATGAGCCCTAAGTTTAAAGAAATGGGTATGGCATCGAGCGGGCAGTTTTACACACAGGTGTTTGGTGCGAGGCGGTGAGGACCTTTCCTCTTTTTAGTTCGGTCCGGCGCGAGTAAGACCCCTAAATCCCCGAAACGGGGACTTGTATAGTGTCAAGCACTTATTATTCCTGCACACGGGTCCAAACGGCAGTGCGACCTATCCATGAGAAACCGACATAACCACGTACATCGAGCTTATCGCCTTTGTGCGTTATGATGCAGGAATATGTCTTACCATTTTTAGGGTCGTAGATGGTGCCGTCTTCGTATTCATGTTTACCGCTTTTTTCGAAACCTTTCAATACTACCAGCCCCAGCAAGGGCTCGTTTCTCTTGTCCTTATCAGGGTTCTTCTCGTCGGTGCGGGTTTTGCCATCTTTCACAGGTTCTTTCAGCCAATCTATCTTACCATAGAACTTATCGCTTTTCGCTTTGTAGATTTTTATTTTTGCGGTCTTTTCTTCGTTGTACCATAAACCCTCTATGGGGTCTTGCGCGAAACCGGCTACATGTAGCAGCAGTGCCGTTACCAACATCATATACCTGGCCATAAGCAGTCAATTTTACTATATACAAATTACGGAGAAAAAAGGTTGTGTGGTTTATTGGCGTTACAAACGCCGCACCATTTCATCCTCGTTGCAAACGAGGACGAGTTTGGGTAGGGGAAAGGGCAGGAAACATTGATGTATATAAATCGTATATTTAATACTAATGTGACAAGCTAAAGACGGTGACCACCAAGCATATAACAATATTGCTCATTACAACAATGCTATTGGCAAGCGTTAGCATTCAGCATGCTTATGCCAACAAAATTGATTCACTAAAAACCCGGGCAGATGTATTAAAGTTTCTTGAAGACAATTTTACCGAACATGGGATATTATCAACACACCGGTGTATTGGCATTTCATCCACAAAAAGGATGTATATCTATTACTCCATACCCGACACAATATTCGCAGAAGACCCGATTACAAGGGAACTCCATGCTAAAACAGTACCCAAAGACACCAGCCATTTCAAGAACAAGGATATACTTAGGTTTCCATTACACCTGCCACTTGAAAATATCATGTATGCATTGAATGAAAAAGACTGGCAGATTCACAAGGCAGATATTGACGGGAATGGATATACAGACATGGTCATCAATTTTGACTCAGCCGGTGTAATAGTGGTAATGGATACAGTAAAGGGGTATGAAGCCCATATACTGAATGACAGCTATGATTTTACTTCTTATACATTTATGGGTTTCCTGCCATTGCCTGATGGCTCTAAAGCCCTGATATTACGGCATAACCCGTGTACACTAGAGAACCAAACGGCCGCCAAGAAGATTATAACCTATATAACAGATACCAATGCAGACAAGCCCTTAAGAGATACGCTATATAAAGTAATAACAGTTATTGATTCAATATACCTATGGCGTTCAGACACACCATATTACAGTCACAGGTGGGTAAATAGTGACACTGTCGGCATGAAACGGTATAGCATGATGGATACGGTTGTGTTCAAATTCAACGGGTTTGCGAAATACAATCCACACGCTAATGCTGCTACCATTTCTAAAATCGGTTATTATTTCTATGCTGATTATGAGGAACGTGCCGAAATACAAAGTGATGGACAATGCTTTCTGCATTATCCTGATTATGACACAACATTTTACGCACAACTGGATGATGTAAAGCTGGATGAATTGTGGAACTTTGCCGCCTACCTGGTTGTACCATCAGGCAAATACCAAGAATGTGGTTCTTTTAGCGGGTTCAGTCGCGGGGCGTTCATTATTCATTTTAGCGATGGAACTAAGAGGGAACTCGTTTTTGGCACAAAGACTCCACCTATGGGATTGGGATATTTAGGCCTCAAGTTATCTGAAATGAGCTACGGACTTGATTGGCAACCTGCCGGAAAATGTAGCGGGCCCGATTGTCCTTGTCCTAAACTTGATACATCGAAATGGAAATATACTATCGATTGTGAGTGCAGGTCGATTGATATGGTGGAGTGTTATTGATTTCGCTGAATTATGAATAGCTACCCTGGCGTTGCAAACGCCTGACCAGTACATCCTCGTTGCAAACGACGACGAGGTGAGTTTATTGGCGTTACAAACGCCGCACCCGGCCGTCCTCGTTGCAAACGAGGACGAATCTATGGCGTCAAATAATAAATTTTATTACCGCCTTTATTAAGCGTATCTTTAAGTGCGTTTTGAGCGCTTCCTTCCTTCAGTTCTCTTCTACTTTCGGCCGGATTTACAATTAAAATAGAATTATGGATAATATTGAGAATGAAATCAACTACTATAAGGCTAACCGCCTGGAGTTTATACAACAATATGAAGGTAAGTACCTGGCAATAAAAGGCATGGAAGTAATAGGTGTGTACGGCTCGGCTACAGAGGCAGTGGAAGAAACAGGAAAGCTGTATTCCAGGGATTCTTACATTATAGAACATCCCCTGGACCTGTCTATAAGACGCACATATATCAAGAAGAAATAAGGTTCGTACAGAAGTCTGATTACTTTCCTTTCACAGAAGTCTTAATCATCCCTTCCAGCACTTTTATATCTACATCTGCCAGTTTGTTGATGTAGAGACAACCGACTCCTGTTTTGTGTTTGCCGAGTTTTTCAAGTGCATCGCCATGCTTCTTGATATCCATAGTAAGGTACAATGAAATGTTGGCCTTGCGTGGAGAGAAGCCTATGCGCAGCCAATCTACCTCTCTACCTGTCTTAGGGCTTTTATACCTTACATTACCAAAACCTATGATGGAACTACCCCACAGGGCAGGCTCCTCACCTGTTGCCTTGCGCATCATCTCCAATATGGTAAAACTGTCCTTGCGCTTCTGTTCATCCGGTACGGCATTAATAAATTCGTCTACACTCGCAGCGGTAGGTTTTGTTTTTATCTCAGCCAGTTTGCCTTTCTTCTCAGCCATAAGGAAATGTATTAAATACTAACTGTTAGTTTTTATCTATCAGTTCGCCCGCGCCTGTAATGTCTGATGTGATCTGCGGATGGCCCCGGTAGTCTATTTCGCCCGCACCGGTAATGTCGGCATCCAGCTTTTCTGTTACAAACAGGCTCATTTCGCCTGCACCTGATACACGTGCGGCTACGTCTTTTGTTTCGACGGCTTCCGCCCTTATCTCACCTGCACCCGTTACTTTATATTTAGCCTTACCAATAGTCCCCCTGTTAATTTGCAATTCAGACGCGCCGGATAGTTTTACATCCAGGTTGTCTACATGCAATTCGTCAATATCTATTTCAGATGCGCCGAGTACTTCTAATTTGAAATCAGCCCCCTTGATATCGCCGGTAGTGCGCACATCAGCAGCGCCTTGTAGTTCAAGGGCGGAAAGAGATGGCACCTGTACGATAATATTGATATCGGAATTGTTGAAGATTAACCCTTCGTTGTATATACGCAGGGTATTGCCTGTCACTTCTGTCTTAATATGCTCCATCAGGTTGCTCTGTGCTTTCACCTCTACAGCATGGGGCTTACCCACTAGCTAACAGGGCACAAAATGCAACCGCATGTACCAGTGTATTTTTCATGATTATATATTTAGCAGATTAAGCTTTAGGCTTCTTATTATGTTTCCACCATACAAAGCCGATGGTGCCCATAATGCCGAGCGGCAAAGCAGCCAGGTAGAGTATGCCCGAATTCAGCCCTTTAGCACTTTTATCATCCAACTCGTTAGCCGTTTTGGTACAAAGGGAGCAGCCCTGCGCATATACAGCAGGCGCGGCACAAGTCAACATCAGCACTATCAGTAATTTCCTCCACATAGTACAAATTTAAGGGATTTATACTAATAATAGGGTGATATCATGAGGTAAACCAGCACACCCGTAACACTGACATACAGCCAAAGCGGCCATGTATAGCGGGCCAGCTTCTTATGCTTGTCGTACTCGCCGGTGAGGGAACGGTAGGCGGTAAACAGTATGAATGGCAGTATAATAGCCGCCAGTATGATATGTGTAATAAGTATGAAATAGTAGAAATAACGGATGGGCCCCTCGCCTCCATATACTGTATCGCCAGCGAGCAGGTGGTGGGCTATATACGATACCAGGAAGAGCACGGACAGGACTATCGCGGTGAGCATCAGCTTTTTGTGCAGCAGGTAGTTTTTACCTTTTACAGCTATCAACGCCCATATCAATAATAAGGAGACAGCAGAATTGATAACCGCATTGATGAGTGCGAAAATATGTATATCAAAGCCGAGGTCCACCTCCAGCTTTACCCTTGACAAGACCGCTACTGCGGCAAACACCACGAAAGAAACCGTGAATATCAGCAGCCTTGCCTGCTTATCATTCTTCTTAAATAATGGAGTGAGCATGGTTTACTTTCTTTTACGTTTTTTCTCTTTCGTCAGCAAAACTACGTCTTCGGCGCATTGTATGAGCGCCCCTGTGTCCAGTCCATCGTAATAGCCCCTGATGTTGCGGAATGTATCTATGAGCACAATCTTCTGTGTATGTATCAGGTCTTCCACCCCTCCTGTGCCTTCCTCCATATTGACGAACAACTGCCTGCGGGCGTAATTGTAAATATCTTCGCGCCGGCCGGTAAGGAAGGACCAGTTTTTGTAATTGATACGGAAGCCATCGGCAAAGTTGCGCATGGCGGGGAATGAATCGCGCTCGGGATCGACGGTAACAGACACGAGTTGTATAAGCGTATCTATACCCGTATCGCGCTTAGGGTCTTTCTTGAATGCTGCCTGCAACTGCATCATATTTTTTGTAAGCAGCGGGCAAACTGACGGACAATTG
>JACFNS010000186.1:5248-5682 GCA_019454705.1 Taibaiella sp.
ATCAGTATTTTGCCCTTGTACGTATTATTTAGGGATATGCTATCGCCAAACTGGTCAGTAAGGACTATGTCATCCACCCTGTGCCATACGGTGTCTTTGGAGCCGTCAGCAGCAGTAAGCACGGTGTCTGCTATGTAATGCTTAGGCAGATGCAGCAACCCTTTTGAAGTGACAGCCGTTATCAGATAAAAAGATAGCGGTACAAGTACCGCTATCAGAAATCCTATTAAATACGTTTTATTCTTTTTATTGTTCGTCATCTCGAAGTCTCAATCACCATTGTTATTTTTTTATTACCTCACCGGTGTCGTTGTATTCATAAACAACCAGAAATCACCATCCATCAGGAACGCTATAATGAACCATATAAACAGCGTGAGCGGGATAAGAATCAACATGATGAAATTCTTAAGCTCATCGCCCAGGTGCATAAA
>JACFNS010000187.1 GCA_019454705.1 Taibaiella sp.
GCAATCTGTTATTTTGCTTCCACAGCATCTTGTGCGCTTGATGCCATAGCATCTGATGCATTCACCAGGTTGCTGTAGAATTTATTCATAGCCTTCAGGTGGTTGTTGGCATCCTGCAATTCCACTTCATATATCTGGTTCAGCGAACCCAAGTTCCTTGACAGTACCTGTACTTGTTCGTGGAATTTAGCAGTATCGTCAGCAGCATTATTGAAAGATTGCATTGTGTTGCTGGCACCTACGAATGTATTCTTCATTTCGCCCAAAGCTTGTGCAGCATCGCGTGCGCTCTGAGAATATTCGTTAGTAGCAGAAGTAACTTCAGTAATATCCTTAATCTGATCAACAACCGCACCAAACCTTTGGAAGTTATCTCCCAGTTTCCTGATATTAGCAGGAGTTATCTGGGCATCCTCCATCATTTTGTCCAAAGACGCACCGGGAGATATTTTGCCAGCAGCAGAATCGAATTTTGTACCCTTGCGATAAGCCTCAACATGAGGATTTTCATCAATATTGGGGTAAAACCTTTCCCAATAGTAATCTTTATGAGGAGGTAATATACCCAGCATCGCAAATATGAATGCCTCTGTAATCATTCCCACAGTCAACATAACACCTGCACCAGGCCAGTGTTGTATTTTGAACAGGGCACCTAACAGTACTATTGACGCACCAAGGCCAATGATGAAATTCTTGAAGTATTTACCCTGCTTGGTTTCGAAAAACAGCGCTACTGAATTCATTTTTATTGTATTTTTTCTAAGGGTTGAAAAATATTATATGTTCTTTATATCACTAAACTTTTATCAGCCAAATATTATTATTAACCAAAAGTTAAATATTAACGCCTGTTAGTTAATGCCGGTTGTATTTGCTGGTAGATACAACGGAAACCGATGTATGCTTTAGCTGTATCAGCAAATTCGTAATCACGTGTACCGTTTTGCAGGTAGAAGGCTACATCCCTCCAGCTGCCTCCGCGTACTACTTTGCGCGTCATCCACAGGGGATCATCTTCCTGTAATTGATAGCTAACTGTAGGGTTAACATCTGCAACTGTCTGGTAAGCTGTACCAAAGTATGTAGACGCAGTCCACTCAGATACGTTACCAGCCATATTATACAGGCCGTAGTCGTTAGGCCAGTAGCGGTCAACCGGTACTGTATACAAGCCACCATCTGAAGCATAGTCGCCACGCTGTGGTTTGAAGTTAGCCAGGTAACAACCCTTCTTGTTAACTATATAGGGGCCACCCCATGGGTATGGAGCCTCTGTACGACCACCACGTGCTGCATATTCCCACTGCTCTTCTGTAGGCAGTTTGAATTCGCCTTCAAAATACATTTTATTTTTTTCACGCTCAGACTGCCACAGCTTTGTCCTCCAATGACAAAATGCTACTGCCTGCTTCCAGTTAACACCTACGACCGGGTAAGTGTCGAAAGCCGGGAACCAGTTGTATTGGCGAGCAATAGGCTCGTTGTATGAATATTGCAACTGGCGTACCCATACTGTAGTATCAGGATAAACCGGCACATCATGCGTAGTCTGGAAACTCTTGCGGTCCTGTCCGGGATTTCTAACATTATCCCCGTAGTTATATGTTTCATAATGGAAGATGAGCTTGCTGTTATCAAACTCTTTCTTGCCCCAACCTGATGCTTCAGCAGGAATGTAGAAGTTAGCCAGTTGATCCTGAAGGTCAGCATCACTCCAGTTGATCTTCTTTCTCATATCCACCTGCTGGCTTCCGTCATCCAGGTCGATAAAATCGCCAAGCTGAACGTGAGCCATGGAGTCGCGTACCCAGTTGGTAAACTGGCGATATTCCATGTTAGCAATCTCTGTAGCATCCATGTAGAAACCCGTAACCTGTGTGGTACGAATCATCGCGTCTTGTTTCCCGCGAACATCTTCATCGCTTGCTCCCATTTTAAACACTCCGGTCGGAACATAAACCATACCTAACGGAACGGGTGCTTTATAGTTCAACACGTTTGGCTCTCCAACCAGCTGGCCACCGTTGCCCGGGGTTCCGCAGCTCGCAGCAAATGCAAGTAACGCTACAGCTGAGATCTTCAGGGAAAGTTGTTTCATACTACGTTTGTTAATTTTTTTTGCGTTTAGGCAAATAAAGTAATTTTTTGGTTAAGAAGCTAATATGAGCGTCAACCGATGCACAATATTTAAAGTTTTTTCCAAAAATGCAAGTTTCAAAAAAAAAATTGTTAATAATCCTGACTGGTAAATATGGCGAAAAAACAATTAATATGCAACACCTTACAACTTATTTCCCAGCATTTGTTCCACTTGCTCTATATCTGTGGTAGCCAGTCTGCACGATTCTGTATCGCATACATACAGTTTTAGACCGTCATTACTGTGTTTGCCGGTCGATAACGGCACAGAATTACTTCCCTCCCGGACCCTGAGAATAAATGCATGCGGTAATAATCGCCTGTTTAACCTGTTTAAAGCATCATTTACGCCTTCTCCCGCCACCACTAATGAAACATATCCTGCAGCCATTCTTTGGCCTAAAACGGCCCAACCCGAAAAGGAGGTAGCATATCTCGCAGCCTGGCCCTGCATCTGGTTCAACATATACCTGCCCTGCTCTATCCATGCACTACGTTCCATCACCATACCCAGCCATATGAGGTTAGCAGCCATCATACCGTTTGCAGATGGTGTAGCGCCATCGTAGAGGTCTGTCTTCCGCACAGGTATATCCGTTTGTGTTATGGAGCTGTAATAGAAAAAAGTTTTGTCATCGTGCAGAAAATCCCTTTGTACAATTTCGGTAATTGATGCAGCCCGAACAATAAGACTCTGCTCTCCTGTAATGCTTGCCAATTGCAGCATAGCGGCTACTAAGCAGGCATAATCGTCCAGTTTGGCATATATACGCGCAACGCCGTTTTTATACGTATGCTGCAGGTTACCGTCTACTATGTAAGTGTCCAGCATCCATTGCATATGTTGTATTGCCTGTTGTATGTAGGATTACCCGGACAGCACTTTGCCTGCATGAGATAATGCAAGGTTCATCAGTGCATTCCACGCCAACAAACATTTGTCATCTGTTGCCGGACGCACACGCTCTGCGCGTAATTGCAGCAGCTGTTGTTTTGCTCCTTCAATCCTTTGCCCTGCATCATTTATTTCCATGCCCAGGGTACCTGAAAGCTCTTCCAGCCCCATGCTTACATGCAGAATATTCGTCCCCTCCCAATTGCCATTCTCCTTCACGCCAAAATATCTTTCTGCCAATTCATCCCCGCCCGTGGCCGCCAGCCATTCCTCCCATGTCCAGGTATAATACTTACCTTCTACGCCCTCACTATCAGCATCTAAAGCTGAATAAAAACCACCGTCAGGTGAACGTAATTCCCGGTTAACAAAAGCGATGGTTTCTTCCACTACTTTTCGGTATAAAGCCTTTCCTGTAATGGCATACGCCGTGGTATAGGTACTCACCAACAGGGCATTATCATACAGCATTTTTTCGAAATGAGGGGCCAGCCAATACCTGTCGGTACTATAACGGGCAAAGCCACCCCCCAATTGGTCGTAAATACCGCCCTGTGCCATGGCATCCAGGCTCTTAACAGCATGTTGTAAAGCCGGCTCATAACCTGTG
This sequence comes from Taibaiella sp., assembly GCA_019454705.1. GTDB lineage: Bacteria > Bacteroidota > Bacteroidia > Chitinophagales > Chitinophagaceae > UBA5543. The sequence continues at coordinate 3,648 of JACFNS010000187.1, forward strand.
TAATGATAGTGTTCCAGAAGGTATAAAATGGATGTTGCTCCCGGAAATTTTGGGGCATTTCCAAAGCCCCCGAATTCCTTATCGGACGCCGCCAGCATATTATCTGCTACAGCGCGGCATGTGGCGGCATCCCACTCCCCTCTCCGGCTCATAGCTACTATCGACAGTTGTTCCAGGTAATTCAACATTTGCCCGGTTTGTGCTGTCACTTCATCCTGCTGCTTTGTCCACACCTCATGCATCCGCTCCATTACCTGCAGCCACGATGGCCGCCCGTACAGCGGCTTTGGCGGGTAGTAAGTGCCTCCGTAAAATGGTACCCGCCCCGGGGTTACAAATACGTTCAAAGGCCAGCCACCCTGCTGGCTGATGGCTTGTACAGCATCCATATACAGGTGGTCCACATCAGGGTGTTCTTCCCTGTCCACTTTAATATTGATAAAGTGTTCGTTCATGTACCGGGCTGTAGCCTCATCCTCAAAACTCTCCCGCTCCATAACATGACACCAATGGCAGGCGGCATAGCCAATACTCACCAATACAGGTTTATTTTCGTTTTTAGCCCTTTCAAACGCCTCATCTCCCCAGGGGTACCAATCCACGGGATTATGGGCATGCTGCAGCAGGTAAGGACTTTGCTCATTGATCAGTCTGTTCGCCATATGCTGCAATATACCCAAACCTCATGGCGCAAAAAAACGGGCATGTTCTACATGCCCGTCAGATGATTTGTATACTATCTGAACTATTTTCTTTCTTCCAGGAACATCTCCAGAGCCGCTATCATAGATGGGGCATTGGGGGCCGGAGCTTTGATGTTCAAGGTCAGGCCGGCATCCTCTATAGCCTTGGAGGTAGTAGGGCCGAAAGCGCCTATCATAGTGCCATTCTGCTTATACCCGGGAATGTTCTCAAACAATGTCTGTACGCTGTTGGGGCTGTAAAACAGGATAACATCATAATTATTCTGCATGACCGGCGTAATGTCATTAGACAAAGTTTTGAACAATGTAGCCTCTACAAAATTTGCGCCCTCAGCAGCCAGGTACAGAGCTATCTCGTTCTTACCGTTATCCGCTGTGGGTACTATAAATTTTTCGTTATTTTTATGTTTTGCTATCACTTCCAGCAGGCCATCGGTGCTTCCATCGGCCGAAAAGAACACCTTACGCTTCCTGTAGAGTATGAATTTCTGCAGGTACAATGCCACAGCCTCTGTACTACAGAAGTACTTCATATCCTGCGACACCTTTATCTTCACCTCCTCGCAAATACGGAAGAAATGATCTATAGCCTTGCGGCTGGCAAACACGATAGCAGTATATTCAGCAATGTCAATCTTTTGTTTTCTGAATTCTTTGCCATCTATACCTTCTACTTTGATAAAGGGATGGAAATCAAGCTCTAACCCGTACTTCTTTGCCAGATCGAAATAGGGCGACTTATCTGTTACAGGTTTAGGCTGCGTTACCAACACCCTGCTGATGCTCTCTTTCTTACTGTTGTTTTTTGTTGCGCGTTCTGCTTTTGCCATATGGGTCGAACGGGTTGATTTGAACGTATTGTTTATTTTTTACCTGTCTAACTAATTGTTAATAATACATTTCGCGTATCAATAACTTCGTCAATAGTGCCATCGGCAATAATTCGGAAGCGCAAAGGTACGCAAAAAAATGGAATTTGCTGTACTGGAAGAATGGCGCCAACACCTGCCACGACCTGAAGTAACGGTTGATAAACAACACAGCCACCAGGAAAAATGACAGTATCATAGCTGGTTGGGCTATTTCGGGCTGGCTGAAAGCCAGTAATACAGTAAACGGCAGTAAGGTGATAGCCAGTATTTTATTGATAAGGAATACATTATACATATAATGACTGATAATAACGCGTACGTTGAATGCCCATCCGCTAAAACGCATGACGGCATATTTTCCACCGTAAAGACCTGCCAGGCTCAAAATCAGTATAATTACCAGTAATGACGGATGGTAGATGGCATAACGTTGGGGCATA
>JACFNS010000188.1 GCA_019454705.1 Taibaiella sp.
AAAGCTTATGGTAAATACCTGACGAATGCCGCTGCCTGCCGCGAATGTCATACGCCTGTTAAAGACGGGCAGGTAATACCTGAATTGGAATACGGTGGAGGCAGGACCTTTGAGCTGCCGGGCGGTACGCTTACCACACCCAACCTTACGCCACATTCTACCGGCCTGGGCTATTGGACCAAAGAACAATTCATTGCCAAGTTTAAGGGCTACCAGGATTCCACCTATCAATCTCCTAAGATTGATTTTATGCATGAATATAATAGCATCATGCCCTGGATGATGTACAGTACCATGACTGAGCGTGATTTGGCTGCTATTTACGAGTATCTGAGAACCGTAAAGCCATTAGACAACCAAACGGTGAAATGGAAGCCTCGTGCGCAGGTTGCAGAGGTTGCCAGGCATTAATAAGCGGATGATATGTAATACAAAAGGTGCGGATATCCGCACCTTTTGTATTGACATTGTAAATTATATTATTGGATCACTAACTTCTGTCCTTTAAACTGTGTATCAGCCGAAGATATGTTGACAAAATACATCCCTGGTGTAATGCCTGAAAGGGATAATACTTTGTTGTTTTCTCCGCCGGTTACACTGGTATTTTCTGCAAGTACGACCTTGCCTGTAATGTCGGTTATCTTTATTTGCACATTTTCGTTTGAGTTGCTAAAGAACTTTAATGTAACAGCATCTTGCGCAGGATTAGGATATAAGCTGATGTATTGACGTTCAATATCAGGTACAGATACTTTCAATGATTTACAGCTATCATCATTATTTTGTGCTACAGTAGCAGATAAATTGAGGGTGCAGCCATTTGAATCAGTAATGGTCACAGAATAATTACCTGCATTGCTCACCAATATGCTTTGTGTATTACCACCTGCAGACCATTTATAACTATGCGGGTTTACACCAAAATGGCTGTTGCCGGGTACTACCGATGTGTCAAAAATTACTTCAACAAAACCTGTGTCACGGCACACAGGTTTTGTAACTAATGTCGCACTAATAATAGATTTAAGGCAGGTACCGCTGCTTACATTACTTCTAATCAGGTCTCCAGGTAGTGGGCCAAAACCATTCGCCAGATCAATACCTCTCGAAGCAAGATGGCAATAACTCATTATAGTGCCTTTCCAGGCCGATGCAGGTTGTGAATTGCTGAACGTGCTGGGGCAAGTATTACAACCACTGCCTGACTGTTGCTGGGTACAGTTGTCTATCGATCCGCATGAACCACCTGCTCCGGTGTTCCAACCACACCAGTGTGTATGTGGTGAACCCAGATTATGGCCTAATTCGTGTGTCACCATCATTACATCCCACGAGTATGTGGGTACATTCAAGTATGAGCCATTAACATCGCCATATGCATAAGCATTGGGTTTGTAGCAAAACACATCAAGGTAAGCTACACCACCATTTCCACCGGGGTCCCTTGCCAGCAACATGGCCAGGTCTCCATCAAAGTTATTTGATTTGCCATTCCACCTGCTCCTGAAGGTGTTCAACCCGCCGTGTGACGAACTACTGTCGTAATTATCTGCAGTCGTCCAGATGTCTACAGATTTCAGTTCGACTGCGATATTTTCATTCCTGTACAGAGTTTGCACCTGGTTGAATAAACCTGTCAGGTATACCTGCGTATTGGTAATACTGCTTTGCTTGTGTTTGTACAATGCAAAGTCGGCCTCCCAGTACAGACGTACTTTTTTACATTCAAATGCTGCTGTTGTTTTATCGCCGTTGTCGGTGCCATCTTCAGCTGGTACAGCTGCGGCATCATCAACGCCACAAGCTGTAGGTGGAGTTACAGTAAAGTCCTTATCGTTGTATAGGATATATCTGCCGCTATTATCATCCAGCTTGCCTATTACATAATTGCCTTCCCCGTCGGCAAACAGGCCCATTACTTCGCCGGTGGCGAATATGCTGAGAGCAGCAAGTGATTTGTCTGAACCTGCTACTGCACCCTGGTAGTGAACACCTCTGTCGTAACCGAAGTTATGTCTCCCATTCAGATCTATATAACCAATGTTTGCGTCAGTTGCCAGGGGATTGCTGCGTTGCATATCCAGCCTGTACTGCCTGCCATCGGCAGTTTGCATGGTTATCGATACTGCTGCCGGCTTTGTTTCATACACCTGCAGGATATTGTCCTTTAAAGGTAACAACAATGTTTCTTCATTCAGTACCTCATGTTTTTCACCACTGATTACACTAAATAAATTGAATGTCTTGAATGAGACTCCGTTGCTCTGTGCCTGCTGAATTTCAGCTGCAAGTACTGTTTTGTTTGTTTGTTGCGCGTCGGCAGTTATAATGTACAGTGACATGCATGTACCTAAGACGATGCCGAGTGATTTTTTTGAAAACATTAAATATTAATTTGAAATTAATTTATGGCAGACGCAATTTACGATATTTAATGTCATGGAATTGTCTTTTTAGAATAAATATAGTATATGTCACAAGTAAGACAGGCAAGATTTATTAGTCAAAAATATATATTGATGTCTGTGTTTTGGGTAACATAAGTAACAAATGCATTCAGCCCCCAATAATGGGGGCTGAGTTTATATTCTGAGGATAGAAATGACAAATAAAATTGCCGGGCAATGGCAGATCATCGCAAGAAGCCATAGACAAACACCCCGGCAAATATCTTTATTAGATATTCACAGCTAATACCAGGCAGGCCAGCATAGCTACGAACAGGATGATTTTCTGGGTTGCTTCTTTCCTTACAATAGTAGCTGTGTAAGGAGCTTCTTTGGCAAGTGTCGGTGTGAAGGCTATTTGTTGCATAATCTGTGTGTTTTTTGTTTGTTTCTTAAAATGTGTGTTTTCTATTCTTTGTTTTGAAACGCCGGGGCGTTGCGTGTTTTTCTTTATTTGTTGTCTGCGGTAGGTTACTGCCGTTTGACAATACAAAGATGCAACACGCACATGCCCGTTTGCAATAAAACGGCTCCGCTTAACGTGTTGTTTAAAACTGCTTAACAGGCTAAAATGTTAATAGTTAACCAGCCATTAAGAAATAATCGGTCTAAAACAGGTGGCAGAGATTGTTGAAATGTCTTACTACAGGCTTTTTCAGGCTGTAACGGCCTGGTTGGCATGGGCAGAGGTTTCTCTGCTGTTCTTAATAATGTAGTAACCTGCGAATATGAAACATAACCCGATAAATTCGGTTACATACAGTACCTCTACATGCCCTGCCTTGGCAGACGAGCCACCAACGCCCGGCAGGAATCCGCCGATTGCAATGAGCACATTGCCCCAGAACCGGTGTTTGAAATTTCTGTCCTGTGCATATATATAGGCTGAGTATATAGCGCCACCTACCAGGAAAGCAAAGGCGTATAGGTTGATAAACGGTGTAATGTACCTGATAAAGGTCCACTCCAGGATTTTACCATCCAGCTTGGGATGCGGCCCGTCTTTCAATGGAGATAAGATAACGAGTATAGAAGAAATAAGGATAGACACGGTGAGTATCACAGATAGGGTATTTGCTGTTTTCTTTTTCATCAGCAGGTGCACTGTGCCTTGTGCCAATGGTGCCTCGCCAAGGAATGCACCGAATATATACCATGCCTTAAAATTCACAGGCGAATAACCCGTCAGTGTATGCAGGCTTTCGGTAACCGTACCTGCACCATAAAAGAATACACCCAGCATCCACCAGAAGATGTACATAGATTTTCTGTGCGTGCTCCAGTGCTTGTAGAGCAATACAAAAAAGTACAGGGAGAAGAGGGTTGTGACTATCGGTATGTAATTCACTAATGACATTCTATTGCAATTTTCTGCAAAACTACCATAGCCTACACTCTTTGTGTCACGGCATTGTCATTAGCCTAGAACTTAAAGTTGTAGGTAATACTGGGCAGTATCGGGAAAATAGAGACCTGCTTTACTGTTGCTTGCACACCCTGGCTCAGGTCGCCTTCTGTATCTACATACAGGAAATAGGGGTTCTGCCTGCTATATACATTATATATAGAAAATGCCCAACTGCTTTCCCAGCGTTTGTTTTTTCTCTTTTGCCTTTGGGGGGTAAGCACAGCCGAGAGGTCCAGCCTGTGATAGGCGAACAAACGGTAAGCGTTCAGGTCGCTGTACTGTGGCACTACAGTCTGGCTGATGAAATAGTAATTTGTGGGCAAGGTAATAGCGTTGCCTGAACCGTAGACAAATACAGACGAGAACGTCCAGCGAGGGCTGTACTCATAAGTTCCTACCAACGACAGGTCGTGCCTGCGGTCATACTTGGCAGGGTAGCGATTGCCCCTGTTCAGGTCAGGAAATTTTCGGTATGTCCAAGCCAGTGTATAACCTATCCAACCGGTAAATTTGCCTTTTGTCTTATTGATGAAGAACTCCGCACCATAGGCTTCACCACTTCCGAAGACAAAATCCAGTTCGGGGTCTTGTATGGTCGACGGTATGTACCCCTCACGATATTCCACCTGGTTGCGCATATCTTTATAATATACTTCTACCGATGTTTCCAGCGCATTATCCAGAAAGTTCCTGAAATAACCCAATGAGTATTGCCAAGACTGTTGTGGCCTAACTATCAACGTACTGGGCACCCAAAGGTCGGTAGGCAATGTACTGCCGTTGTTGGATACAAGGTGTATATACTGGTAGGTTTTAGTAACAGCTGCTTTGATGGATGATTTTTCACTCAAATCAAAACGCATGTTCAGGCGCGGTTCCCAGCCACCGTATGTTTCTACAATCTGCCCTGTGGAATATACCGTGCTATCTGTGCGTTTGCCGTTCAGGTCGGTAGTATATGTAGTGTATGGGCCTATCTGGCCAAACCACGAATAACGTATGCCTGCATTTACCTTCAGCCAACTGAATGGGTCGAACTCGTCCATGATATATGCGCCACCTTCGTGTGCGTATTTTATCAAGGCATTGTTGGGTTGCAGTTCCACTTCTCCGACACTGCCCGATATCTGGTTGGGTATAAACTTGTGATATGTGTATGCTACCCCGCCTTTGAAGTTGTGGTTGAAAGCCGAGAAGTAATCAAGGTCAATTTTAGCATTTAAGTCCCGTACGCCTGACGATAGTTTGAAGTCAAAATCATTTTGTGTGGCACCGAATGAGAATTGATAATCATTGTACACGGCAGTGGTGTTCAGGAAGAGCCTGTCATTAAACAGGTGGTTCCAGCGTAGGGTAGCGGTGCTGTTTCCCCAGGGTATATCCGCGGCAAAAGAGCCGCTTTCGCCTGCGAACTTGAATTTATCACGACCGAAGTAGCCGCTTAGGTACACACGGTCTTTATCTGTAATCTTATAGTTGGCTTTCAGGTTGGCATCGTAGAAGAAATAGCCTGAATTTTTCAGTGCACCCGTAGCAAATGGTTTTATCAACACATCTATATAGGTGCGCCTGCCAGACAGCATGAATGAGCCCTTGTCTTTTTTGATGGGTCCTTCCAGGGTAAGGCGTGAGGCAATAAGCCCTATGCCACCCTCGGCATGGTATTCTTTCATATTACCTTCTTTCATCGATACGTCCACTACCGATGAAAGCCTGCCCCCGTATTTTGCAGGCATGCCGCCTTTTATCAGGGTTACGTTATTCAATGCGTCTGTATTAAACACAGAAAAAAAACCGAACAG
>JACFNS010000189.1 GCA_019454705.1 Taibaiella sp.
CAGTTTAATTTTATATAAAATTACTTGAGTTTACAACCAGTCCGTATGCTACCATTATAACCTTCGCAGGCTGTTTTAGCCAACGGTTTTGTGGTGCTGGAAATTGTAATATCACTAGTACCGCCATTACCGTCATCGCAAGTACAAGTCCAGTCTTTTTTGCAAGATGTAAGGCTAATAGAAATAAGTGCAACGGCAATTAATAGAGCTTTTTTCATAAATTAGTTTTAAAGATAAATGATAACGTAATGTTATTAAATACATAGGATAATTGCAAGAACTCATAAAGAAAAACAATTTCGTTATTTATATTCAATTGATACCTATCTGCATCTTTACCTTAATTTTAAGGATAATATTCTGCAATGGAAGTAATAATAGAGCAACACCGTCAATTACGCACCTATATAGAAAAGCTGATTCCAGATGTAGAAGAAGAAACCTGGCAGCATTTTGCTGACAAACTTATTGTGAGGCATTACAGGAAAGGGGAGGTTGTGATAAAGCCGGGTATGGTGTGCAACCACGTATCTTATGTCAATAAAGGGTTGTTGCGAAGTTACTACCTGGTAGATGGCAAGGAGATTATTACTTCTTTTTTCGCCGAGGCGTGTTATTTCTCTGATTATGAAAGTTTCCTCTCACGCAAACCTGCTGTGATGTACAGCGAGGCTATTGAGGATATGGAAGTGGTGGATTTGAATTACGATGGCCTGCAATCGCTCTATGCAACCTATCCGCAATGCGAGAGGGTAGGCAGGCTGGTGGCCGAAGAACTGTTCGTGCATCTTTCCAACCGCAATTCATCTTTTATGTTGGATACACCTGAGCAACGCTATTTTCGTTTCCTGGAGGAATGTGAACCTATTGTACAAAGGATACCGCAATACATGATTGCTTCTTACCTGGGTATTACACCCGAAGCCCTCAGCAGGATAAGGACACGCATCAGCAGGAAGCCTGCGGGTAGTTTAATTATTGATCCAAATCAATTAAAAGCCAGGAATTGCTGATATTGATTCAAGTCAATGGAGGGTTACAGTTTTACAATCAATTTTGTGCGCGATAAATGCACATGATATGAAAAGAGTATTCTTGTTATTAACTGTAATGATGGCCTGGCTGTATGCCGGTGCCCAGCAAACGCAGGTAGTTTTTGGCACTATTACCGATGAGGCCTCGAAGGTACCTTTGGTAGGAGCTACAGTAGTTTTAGTAAGTAACCCGTCTATTGGTACGGTTACAGATGCTGATGGGAATTTCAGGCTGCCGGGCGTGCCGCTGGGCAGACAGACTTTTAAAATTACCTATACGGGTTACGAAGAGAGGTACATACCCGATGTAATAGTAACAGCTGGTAAAGAGGTAGCGCTCAATTTCACCTTGCAGGAAGCTGTACGCAAACTGGATGAGGTAACTATTGTGTACAACCGCAGCCGTGATCCCAATAATACGAATAATGAAATGGCAATGGTTAGTTCCAGGTCTTTCAATATAGATGATACGAAGAAGTATGCGGGCGCTATAGGTGACCCATCGAGGATGGCGGCTAACTTTGCAGGGGTGGTATCAGGTAACGACAGCAGAAATGATATTGTAGTACGTGGTAACTCGCCTACTGGTATGCTTTGGCAGTTGGAGGGGCTTAATATACCAAATCCCAACCACTTTGGTTCACTCAACAGTACGGGTGGCCCGGTGAGTATGCTGAATAATAACAACCTCGACAAATCAGATTTCCTGACAAGCGCCTATCCTGCACAATATGGCAACGCCCTGGCGGGTGTATTCGACCTGCGGTTGAGGGATGGGAATAAAGAAAACCATGAGTTTGTGGGGCAGGTGGGTTTCAATGGTTTTGAGGTAGGTGCAGAGGGGCCAATCAGTAAAAAGTCTAAAGCCTCTTACCTCATTAATTACAGGTATTCTACGTTAGGGGTATTCAACGCACTGGGTATCAATTTTGGCACGGGTGCGGCTATACCACTATACCAGGATGTGAATTATAAGTTAGTAACCAATGTTGGCAAAAAAGGCCGCCTTAGCCTTTTTGGTATCATCGGTGATAGCAAAGTTGACCTGTTGGGAGAGGATGTAGATACTTCTGAAGCCAATCTTTACGGCAGTGCCTATTCTAATGTGTATACACATTTTGGTACTACTATTACAGGCCTCAGTTATCGGTATTATTTGTCAGACAAGACAACAAGCACACTAACATTGGGTTATAGCACAACACTGGAGAAGTTTACATCAGATTCCATCAGCTATAAAAACAGGGAAATAGTATTGCCTAATGCTGCGGCAGATTTTACTACAAACAAGGTGTCAGCCGTATGGAGTATTGCTCACAAACTGGATGCACGTAATAGTATTGAAGGTGGTGTTTATTACGACCATACTATTTTTAAGCTATATAATAAAGATGTTATCAATGGTGTTACCGACAGGGTGTTTGTGGACGAGAGCAGCAGTTTTGTGCTGGCGCAGGCTTATGCACAGTGGAAACACAGGTTCAATACTAAGCTGTCATTAGCTACAGGCGTGCATGGCCAGTATTTCTTTATGAACGAAAGCAGTGCAGTAGAACCCCGCGTAAACCTGCGGTATAATATAAGCCGGAAACATGCAATAAGTGCGGGTTATGGCCTTAACCACCAGGTACAGAGCATATATACATACTTTGTACAAACACCAACACCGTCAGGCATTTTACGCACCAATAAGGATTTAGGATTTACCCGAAGCAATCAATACGTACTTTCTTATGACTGGAGTATATCAGATAACCTGCGCATGAAACTGGAGGGTTACTACCAACTGCTGGATAATGTGCCTGTTGAATCAAGTCCCTCTTCATATTCTGCACTCAACAGTGGTGCAGGTTTTGTGCCCGACGACCAGGATAGCCTGGTAAACAGCGGCACCGGTACCAACTATGGTATGGAACTGACTATAGAACGGTTCTTCAGCGATGGGTATTATTTCCTGGTTACCGGTTCATTGTTTGATAGTAAATACAAGGGTAGTGACGGCGTAGAAAGAAATACGGCGTTTAATACAGGTTATGTACTGAACGTATTAGGTGGCAAGGAGTTCAAAGTAGGGAAGAAGGGTAATGTCCTTTCTCTGAATATCAAAGCGTCGACTATCGGCGGTAAATACGCCACTCCTATTGACCTGAACTTGTCTTCTATGGTAGGTGCTGCAGTTTATGACAATAACAGGGCCTTTTCTGAAAGACAGGATAACTACTTTCGGGTAGATTTGAAAATAAGCTACAGGAAGGAGTTTAAACGCAGTACATTGGAGGCCTCTATCGACCTACAAAATCTGACGAATAATCAGAATATTTTCAGCCAGGGCTACGACCCACTGAATAATAGAGTGTATTATAATTATCAGCAAGGCTTTTTCCCCGTTCCGATGGTCAGGTACACCTTCTAAAAAAGATAACCCCGCTGCCATACAGCGGGGTTATCTTTTTTAAATAATAGACTTGTTTATTGGATGTCGCAGTTTGGCCCTTTTGCATCGCAGGTGTTTTCTGCCTCTGTTTCACTGTTAGCTTCTACTATTTCGCTGTAATTGGAGCATACACAGTTATACTCTTTGGCACAAGACATGGCTGCCATAGAAAAGCCCGCTGCGAATATCACTGTTGTGATTATTTTTTTCATATACTTTAGACATTAAATTTAAAACCTGTAACCTATTTTGAAACCAAATTGAGCAAGGGCATCAGTACCCATTTCTACACCTCCAAGCTTATTGAAGTAGGTAAAGCCGAGACCTAGCTCAAGCCCCATATGAATATTTTTTGTAGGGTTTATGTTCAGAGAATTAGTGACCATAATCCCTAATGCCGTACTAGTTTCTTCAGTTTCGCCTACTATATTCCCCAAGTTATCATAATTCAGGATGTATTCTTTGCCTGTGCGGTATGCCAGGTTTGGCCCTACAGCGTAACGAACCACACCTCTGCTACCTGTTGGATAAAGTTTCAACCCCGGCATAACATAATAGGCAGGGTAACTTTTTCCGTTAGGATTTATAAATGAATTATTATTAGTGCCATCAAATTCTACCATAACAGGTAAGTAGAAACTAAGTATACCGGCATTGTCCAACACACGTTCATACGCTATACCCACACCTACATCGTAGGTCATTATTTGCATAGGCATTACACTTATGATGTTGTTGCCGTATTTTACTTGCTTCCTGGCCGGCCTGTTTTCTTCTGTTGGAGAGAAGAAGTCTTCGCTTCCGTTTTCATATTCTATTTTTGATACATCTGCTTTGTTAATTGTATAAGTAGGGCCGTTAGTGGATACTGTACGGGTAGTAATTTCCGTAACCTTCACCTCCAACATATCCCCATTTTTTTTGAAGAGTTTGTCTTGTGCGTAAGTTGCATTAAGTGCCAGGGTACCGGCGATGGTTAAGAGCAATGTTTTAATATACATAAAGTTTGGTTTTTTGGTTTTGTATAGCACAGATTATGCCAATTATCAGTATAAAAATGTCCTTTTGGTAATTTTTCACATTTATTGGTAGGCAAAACTGCCGTAGGGGCTTTCTATTACCACTTCTTTCTGTTCTGCAGTTTCTACATAGCCCGATATTACTGCGGCTATATTAAAAGACTTAGCTATATCAATAATCTGTTCTGCGGTATCCCTGTCTGTAAATATTTCCAGCCTTTGGCCCATGTTAAATACCTGGTACATCTCTTTCCAGTCTGTTCCTGCCGATTGCTGTATCATGGTGAATAGTGGGGGTGGGGGAAGCAGGTTGTTTTTTACGACGCGTAGTGGCTTGGGCAGGTAGTGCAGGCATTTGCTCTGGCCTCCTCCGCTACAGTGTATGATACCGTGTATCTTGTCAAAGTGCTGTTGCAATACTTTTAATACAACAGGAGCATAGGTGCGCGTAGGCGATAATATCATTTTGCCTACATCCAGCCCTGTTGCTGTATTGTCGGTAAGCCCATAGCTTCCGTTATAAACAACTTCTTTCGGTAGATTTGGGTCTACACTTTCAGGATATTTGGCAGCATACTCATGTTTCAGCAGTTCGTGGCGGGCGCTGGTGAGTCCGTTACTGCCCATGCCACTGTTGTACTCTGTTTCGTAGGTAGCTTGTCCATAGCTGGCCAGGGATACAACCACGTTTCCCGGTTGCATATTTTCTGTTGTCACCAGTTTGCTGCGCTCCATACGGCAGGCCATTGTGCCATCTACAATGATGGTGCGAACCACGTCGCCCACATCTGCTGTTTCACCACCCAGGAATTTTATGTCAATGCCATATTCCTGCATGGTGTCGAAATAAGCCTGGCTACCATTGATGATTTCAGCAATCACATCGCCGGGTATCAAATGTTTGTTGCGGCCTATAGTTGAAGAATATGTGAAAGGCCCTGTAGCTCCTACGCACAGCAGGTCATCAGTATTCATCACAATTGAATCTATAGCTATGCCTTTCCATACGCTCATATCTCCGGTTTCTTTCCAGTACATATATGCCAGTACAGATTTGGTGCCCGCCCCGTCAGCGTGCATCAGGTTGCAGAAAGCCTCGTCGCCACCCCAGTAGTCAGGATATATTTT
>JACFNS010000190.1 GCA_019454705.1 Taibaiella sp.
GTATGCCTGCTGTTTCGTACAGTTGCGGTAGGGTTTTGGTATAGCCCTGCGCCAATGCTTTCTTATAGTTCTCCAACGCCTGTTGCTTGTTGCCGCGATATTGACGCCACATAGCTATAGCGCCCAGTTGTGCTATGCCATACTCTATGTAATAGAACGGTACTTCATACAGGTGCAATTGCTTTTGCCAGAACACCGAGCGGTAATCTTCAAAGCCGCTCCAGTCCGTTTGGTGGGTGCTGAACTCATCCATTATTTTCAGCCACTCCGCTGTGCGTTCTTCGTTGGTATGCCCCGGGTGGGTATACAGCCAATGCTGAAATTTATCGATTGTAGCTATCCATGGCAGTACACTGATGACACGCTCCAGTTCTTCTACCTGTGCGCGTTGCAGTTCATTTTTATCGCTGAAGAATACATCCCAATGCTCCATGCTGAACAACTCCATACTCATACTCGCCAGTTCCGCTATCTCCATCGGGTATTCTTTCAGCGAAGACAATGGCAACTCGTGCGAGAGGAAAGAATGGACCGCATGGCCGCCCTCGTGCATCATCGTGATTAAGTCGCCGATGGTACCCGCTGCATTCATGAATATAAACGGCACGCCCGTCTCCGGCAGGGGACAGTTATACCCGCCCGGCGCTTTGCCCTTGCGGCTTTCCAGGTCCAGGCGTTTCATTTCGGTCATGGTTTGCAGGCAGCTTTTAAAATAGTCGCCCAGCCTGCCGAATACCTGTACCGATTTGTCAGACAGTTCAACGCCTGTTTCAAAAGGTTGCAATGGCTCTGTGCCTACCGGCTCAGCGCTGCCATCCCACGGGCGCATTTTATCCAGGCCCAGGCGCTTGCGGCGGTGTTCGCTCAGCATAGCGTTCAGCGGCAGTATATGTTCGCGTACTGCATCATGAAAAGCAAAGCAGTCTTCAGGCGTATAATCAAAACGCCCCAGCGCTCTGAATTTATAATCCCTGTAATTATCGAAGCCTGCGTTTTTAGCGACCTGCTGCCTCAGCGCCAGTAGCTTATTAAACAGTTCATTCAGCTCGTCTATATCCTGCATACGGCGCTCCGCTATCTTGCGGAATATCGTTTCTCTCAGTTGCCTGTCGCTCTGTTGCAGGAACTTCGCGGCTTGCTGTAAGGTATATTCTTTGCCCTCGTGTTCTATCGTCATCTTGCCCGATATCACACCATACTGCTGCGCCAGCACACTCATCTCCGCCTCCAGCGGCACGTTCTCTTCACGGTACAGTTCTACGGCGTTCTTCACGCTGCGCAGGTAGGGATAGTAAACAGTCTTATCCAGCTCCTGCGTATAGGGGCAGTCAAGCAGTTTTTTGTTCAGCGCAAAGAAGTACGGCTTCATCTTGGGCTCTATCTCCATGCAGAAGTAGGTAAACGCCTCTTCCACCGCTTTGTCCGTAGTGTCCAGCGTCATTTTTATTTGTCGCCATGCGGCGTCTTCGCCTATCACGGCCTCTACCTCGCTCACGTCGCGCATCCATTGGCTCAGCGCCTCTTTGCTGTCCAGTGTGCGGTTCTTCAAATCTTCCAGGTAAGGCTCCAGCGATGCCCAGTCTGTCAGTTGATAGTCTGCGGGTAAAAAATTCCTTTTTATTTTCTCAATCATTGCCATAGTTCAAAAATCATATTATTCAACGTCCGCAAATGTACGTATCGTAATCTAAAGAATTTGGTAAAGGGGGCGGTGGTGCATATCACCCGAGATAAAGTAAGTGTCTCGCTTACAAATATCTGTACTGGTCTGAGCGTCCGCTTAGTCCCAAGATAAAGTAAGTGTCTCGCTTACAAATATCTGTACTGGTCTGAGCGTCCGCTTAGTCCCAAGATAAAGTAAGCGTCCGCTTACAAATAAAAATTATTATTTTCATTTATGGGAAGAAAGTACCGTTTCCACGACCAGGACTATCCATACTTTGTCACTATGACAGTCGTGAACTGGATAGACATATTTACACGCGATGAATACCGGCAAGTTATTGTTGATAGCCTGAGATACAGTCAGCAAAACAAAGGGCTGGTGTTGCATGCATGGGTGGTTATGACCAATCATGTTCATTTGATAATTGGCAGGGAGGATGGACAAAAGTTAGAGGACATAATGCGGGACCTCAAAAGCTATACCTCCCGTCAAGTCAGGTTATTGTTAGAATCACACCCTAATGAAAGCCGCCGGAACTGGATGATGTGGATGTTTACCAGTGCCGGTAAACACAGGGCGAATAATAAAGACTGGCAGTTCTGGCAGCAGCACAATCATCCTATTGAACTTTCATCAGGCGAAATGATTACACAGCGGCTTAACTACCTGCATGATAATCCGGTACGAGCAGGTTTTGTAGCTGAAGCGCACCATTGGTTGTGGAGCAGTGCATACGACTATATGGGCGGGAAGGGCATGCTGGACTTGGTGCTTATTGATTAGTGGGTCAAGCGGACGCTTGTTTTATCTTGGGTCACGAGCGGGATGCTCGGACCAGGGAGGGGACTAAAATGAAAAACATGAAAAATATGTTGTTGTTTTTAATACTAAACATTTTTGCTTGCGCCCGGTCTATTGCACAAGAGAAAGGTGTTGCTCAATCTATTGCAGATAAGGAACGCATACAAGCCATTAATACCTTAGACTCTCTTTGTTTAAAAGATAAGTATCAGGAAATTATCAACTTTTGTGATGAATCAAAGTATCATTTAAGTTCTGTTTGTACATATAACTTAATTGGTGCTTATTATCTTTTAGGTGATTCTGCTACAGCCTGGCGTTTATTGGATAAAGAAATAAATGGAATTACTTCTAATTCGTCCAATAGTCCTTATGCGTTGGATGTTTTATTGGGTGAGGATTATTCATCCTACAAGAAATTCCTACTGATTAGTTCAGCAAAAAATTATATTATAAATACTATTGATTCACTTTATGTGATGGAACCTATTACCGAAAAAGAAAGCGGTAAAGAATTGATGCATCTATTGATTGAAGATCAATGGATTCGAAAAATGTCATCATTATATGATCACTTTAAACCAGGCAGAAAACACCTGTTACCTGGTAAAATTGATAGTATGGATGCTATCAAGGCGCAAAGAGATCATTGTACCAAAGTTTTTGACTTTTATCAAAAGCAAAATAAACTCTTTTCCAAGACAGAAGTAGGTAGAATTTATTACCGGCAACTATTTCTTTTTTTTCATGAGTGGGATATGACAAGACGTGACTTTTATCACAAATTATTAAAAGAAGGAGTGACATCAGGGGCTTTTAAAATAGAGGCTCTAATGAACTTTGAAATGAGTACTCAATTTATTGAAATGGGAGCTTTAGAGTTTAGTAAACATAGGGACGAAATTCAAGAAGAGTATAGAAAGAAATACTCAAAACCTGGGTACAGATATAGTATATATTAGAAAATGAGTACCCAGTTTATTCAACTCCACTGGTCTGAGCATCCCGCTCAGACTCTCTCCACTGGTCAGAGCGTCCCGCTCGGACCTAAGATAAAGTAAGCGTCCGCTTACACTAAATTAAATTTGCAATAATTACATATTTTATGTAATTTAGCTATTGAAATTTATTGTAAACCACACCCTGTCGCACACTCCTCCCTTTAGGGAGGCCGGGAGGGTAAACTATTAACCATGAAAACAAGTCATCAGACCTTCATCCTCGAGATGGTAAAACACGGCGACAAAGAACTCGCCTGGCAAAAAGCCAACCCCGGAAACAAAGGCGGCAACAGCGCCCGCAAAGCCGCCGACCGACTGCTACGTCGCCACCCCGAAATGACGGCAGAAATAGAAGAAGCCGTGGCCACCATTCGTCACCAGGCTTATACGGAGGCCTACAAGCTCTATACCGAACAGCAGCGGACGCCCCTGCTCAGCATGATGCAGCGGCGCGAGATACTCGCCCGCATAGCCAGGGGCGAAGTAAAGGTATGCCGCTATGCAAGGAGCGGCGATCGTTACATCATGCTGTTTGAAGACCCGCGCCCACGCGATATGATGCAGGCAATGCAGATAGATGCAAAATTTGAAGAAGCCTGCAACCGTATGCGAAATATTAACGACCCCGTACTGTCCCAGTTCAACATCTACATAGACGGCCGCCCCTGCGACGACCCCGCCGCCCCCATCAACACCGACCTGCCCCCCGGTATCGTCATGCTCCCCCGCAAAGCGAAAAAAATGTTGCAGGAAGCCACTGGTGAAACCACCGAAAACGGCAACCTTCCGGCAACACTTTCCCACCAAGATCTTGAAAACATAAAAAAAGACTCCTTCCCTGTTATTAGGGAAGGTGGCACGAACGCAGTGAGTGACGGAAGGGTTGACTCGCGAGAAAAACTCCCGCAGGAAAATCCCACCCAAAATGGCAACCCTCCGGCAACACTTGGCACACAATACACAAGTCCCCATCCTGGGGTCCCGATAGCTATCGAGATAGGGGGCCTACTCGCACAGGAAAAAAACACCGAAAACGGCAACCCTCCGGCAACACTTGGTACACAATACACAAGTCCCCATCCTGGGGATTTAGGGGTAACACCCGTCTCCCCTGACTCCCCACTATACCACATCTACCTGAATATCCTGGAAAAACGCAAACTCGCCGAAGAAGACATCTTGCACGCCACATGGTACAGTCAGCACAAGCGCGCCGAAGCAGCCGCCCCGCCACCACATATCCTCACCGATGAGGAAATAGCCGAAATGGACCGCGCCCTGGCCGAAGAGCGCAGCCGCAAATTGGGGCAGCCGCAGTACAGCACATTCGGCAAAATGTATTTCCCTGAAAAAGATACAAGAGGCCTGTTGTAAACATTCGGCACGATTTTGTATTTATAAACAGTATATTATCATTGCATAGTGAAGTTGAAACCATTTATCATATTATCCATCATATTGCTGCTGCATACACAGGGCAAGGCGCAGTTGATAGACCTGCTCAGTATCAGCAGCGATAGCACCTGCATCAGCGACCGCTCCGACCAGCTATTGGTGCGCGGTTTCGTCACGCAGAAGTTTAATAAATACACCCTTGGCCAGCACAATGTGGCACAAAACCTTACTTACCGGGCAAATAACAATTATCACCTGGGACTAGGTTTCCATTACAAATGGGTGGGTGCGAATGTATCTTTCAAACTACCCTATTTCAACAAGGCAAAATATGGTGAAACGAAATTCTTCGACCTGCAGACCTATCTCTACCTCAGCAGGTTTGCCGTAGATGCCTATGTTCTTTCTTACAAAGGGTATTACCTGTCCAATAACGATATATTGAAATCGCCCCCACCCGCGGGCGAGCTGTTGCTGCGCCCCGATATAAGGACGGGCAACTACGGTGTCAATTTCCAGTATATCTTCAACCACCAGAGGTTTTCTTACCGTGCGGCTTTTATACAGAACCAATGCCAGGTGCAGAGCGCATGTAGCTGGCTGGCGGGGTTTACTATCAATTACACCCGTGCTAAGGCAGATTCTTCTATCATTCCGCCGGGACTGATATACAACGATTTTTACTCCCGCCACTATTTCAATAAAAGCTCAGCTTTTGTAGTGGCATTTAACGGAGGGTATGCGTACACACAGGTATTGGGCAGGCATTTTTT
>JACFNS010000191.1 GCA_019454705.1 Taibaiella sp.
GGAGTAATCGTAGAAGCTTTATCTAATGCCATGTTTCGTGTACGTCTTGAAAATGAACATGAAATTCTGGCCACCATATCAGGGAAAATGAGGATGCACTATATACGTATCCTGCCCGGAGATAAAGTAGGCGTGGAGATGAGTCCTTATGATTTGAGCCGCGGACGCATTATATATCGTTACAAATAATTTTATAATAATATAATAAAATAACCAGGATCATGAAGGTTAGAGCTTCAATAAAAAAGCGTAGTGCAGATTGCAAGATTGTGCGTCGTAAGGGCAGATTATATATCATAAACAAAAAGAACCCCCGCTTTAAGCAGCGCCAGGGTTAATTGTGCAGAAAACTGATTTTAAAATACAATAATATATATACATGGCTCGTATAGCTGGTATTGACCTTCCGAAAAATAAACGTGGTGAGATAGCGCTCACCTACATCTATGGTATTGGCCGTAGCACTGCCCAGTATATACTGGACAAAGCCGGTATAGACTACGACAAGAAAGCTGCTGAGTGGAATGACGATGAGCAGACTGCTATCCGTAATATCATTACGGGTGAGTTTAAAGTAGAAGGCCAGTTGCGTTCTGAAGTTCAGATGAACATCAAACGCCTCATGGACATCGCTTGCTACCGTGGCCTGCGTCACCGTAAGGGCCTGCCCCTGCGTGGACAGCGTACACGTACCAACAGCCGTACCCGTAAAGGGAAGCGTAAAACCGTTGCAGGTAAAAAGAAAGCACCGAAAAAATAATATTTCCACCACTGCCGGATCTGCTATGGTGCAGCAGGGAGGAGTGGCGGAAAGCCGGGTAATTCCGGTTTTTGTTGTACAAGATTACCTTATAGTAAAAGTAAAATGGCAAAAGCACAATCAACCCAGAAGGGTGGCGCTAAAGCAGCAGCTAAAAAGCGCGTAGTAAAAGTTGAGCCGCACGGCGATGTGCACATCAACGCTACATTTAACAACATTATTATCAGTATTACCAACAAGACAGGCCAGGTAATATCATGGTCTTCTGCAGGTAAAATGGGTTTCCGCGGTTCTAAAAAGAACACTCCTTACGCAGCACAGATGGCTGCACAGGATTGTGCTAAGGTAGCCGTGGATGCAGGCCTGAAAAAAGCTGATGTAATAGTTAAAGGACCGGGTTCAGGCCGCGAAGGCGCTATCCGTTCTATAGCTAACTCAGGTATCGAGGTGGTATCTATCAAAGACGTGACCCCGCTGCCGCACAACGGTTGCCGTCCGCCTAAGAAGCGCCGCGTATAATTTTTAAATAGTTACAATAATCATTTTTATAACCAACTGTTGCGGATCAGATTTTACGATTTTTAAACGAGACGCAATGGTAAAAAAACAAAAATCGTAATGGCACGTTATACAGGACCAAAAAACAGAATCTGCCGTATCTTCGGCGAGCCTATATTGGGCTCAGGTAAAAGCCTGGACAAAAACAGCTTCCCTCCGGGACAACATGGTAACTCTCGCAAGCGTAAATCTACCAGCGAGTATGCCATCCAGCTGAAAGAGAAACAAAAAGCCAAATACACTTACGGTGTTCTGGAAAAACAATTCCGCAACACATACGTGGAGGCTAACCGCCTGAAAGGAGCTACAGGTGAGAACCTGATTAAATTGCTGGAAGCACGCCTTGATAATACAGTTTACCGTATGGGTATTGCTCCTACGCGCCCTGCTGCACGCCAGCTGGTATCGCACAAGCACATCATGGTAAACGGTCATATAGTAAATATACCATCTTACCGCCTGAAACCGGGTGATGTAATAGAAGTGAAGCCTAAAAGCAAGGTGAATACTGACCTGATGAGCATGCTGGGCAGCAAAAACCCAAAAATCAACTGGGTTGACTTCAACGAAAAGGATATGAAAGGTACCTACCTGGCGCATCCTGAGCGTGAAAGCGTTCCTGAAAACATCAAGGAGCAGCTGATAGTGGAATTGTATTCTAAATAATAATCAGGCCCATGCTTAGTCATGGGCTGAAATTATATACAGGCTCGCCTGTGTTTTTATAAAAAGTAAAATAATAAAATATCAATATGGCCATATTGAATTTCCAGAAACCGGATAAAATTGTTCTTCAGAAAGCTACTGATTTCGAAGCCCAGTTTGAATTCCGCCCGCTCGAGCCGGGTTATGGCGTTACCATTGGTAACGCACTGCGCCGCGTACTGCTGTCTTCGCTGGAAGGTTATGCTATCACCGCTATCAAAATAGCCGGTGCCGACCACGAGTTTGCAACTATCAAAGGTGTGCTCGAGGATGTAACCGAAATTATCCTGAACCTGAAGCAGGTAAGGCTGAAAAAATCTGTGGAAGATGATGTAGCTACCGACAGGGTAGAACTGAGCATCAAAGGCCAGGAGGTTTTCACTGCCGGCATGATAGGTGATGCACTCCCCAACTTCGAGGTGATGAACCCTGAGCTGGTTATCTGCAATATGGAGCCTACCACGCATTTCCAGGTAGAACTGTACATAGGTAAAGGCCGTGGTTACGTGCCTGCTGAGGAAAATCGTATGGAAGAAGCACCTGTGGGTGTTATCGCCATCGACTCTATCTACACGCCTATCAAAAACGTAAAATACACGATTGAAAATACCCGTGTTGAGCAGCGTACAGACTTTGAAAAGCTGATAATGGAAGTAGCTACCGATGGTACTATACATCCTGAAGAGGCTGTAAAAGAGGCTTCACGCATACTCATCCAGCACCTGATGATTATCACAGACGAGAACATCAGCCTGGATACTAAACGCGAGGAGAAAGAAGCCGTAGTGGATGAAGAAACACTGCAGGTGCGTAAGACCCTGAACACTCCGCTGGAAGACCTGGAGCTTTCCGTACGTGCGTTCAACTGTCTGAAAGCAGCTAAAATCAACTCTCTGAGCGAACTGGTACAGTATACGCAGGAAGAACTGATGAAGTTCCGCAACTTCGGCCAGAAGTCACTGTCTGAAATAGAACAGGTACTGGGCGAGCGCGGTCTGCACTTCGGTATGGATATCAGCAAATACGTTCGCAACAGCGATTAATATTTATGATTTGTGATTGATGATATATGACTCAATCACAAATCATATATCATCAATAAATCAATAACAAAGTACTCCGCATTTCCTTGACACGGTGCGGGGGAAACTAAAAAACAACAGTCATGCGTCACGGAGATAAAGTGAACAACCTCGGCCGTAAAACGGCACACCGTCAGGCTTTAATGCAAAACCTGACCAGCCAACTGATACAGCACAAGCGTATCACTACTACACTGGCTAAAGCAAAAGCACTGCGTGTATATGCAGAGCCTATCATTACCCGTTCTAAGAACGATACTATGCACAACCGCCGCGTAGTGTTCAGCCACCTGCAGGATAAAGAAGCCATCAAAGAACTGTTTGGCATTATCGGCGACAAAGTAGCTGGCCGCCCCGGTGGTTATACACGTATCATCAAGCTGCCACGCCGTATGGGCGATGCTGCTGATATGGCTATGATCGAGCTGGTAGACTTCAACGAGCTGTACAAGAAGGAAGCTAAAGATGGTGCTAAGAAGACACGTCGTAGCCGCCGCGCTGGCAGCACTGCTAAGAAAGCTGCTCCTGCTGCTGAAACTGCACCTGTAGAAGAGGTGAAAGCTGAGGCTGCTGTGGAAGAAACACCGGTAGTAGAAGAAGCACCTGCACAGGAAGAGAACAACGAAGAAAACAAAGAAGCATAATCTGCTCAATGTAAGGAAATAACGAACGGGCCGCTCATTGAGCGGCCCGTTTTTCTTTGAATAGATTTATGCTCGTGTTCCCTTCCTGAGAGCATAAATAAATAACAACAAACACCCCGACAGAAAAATAATATTAACAGTGCGGGCAAAAGGTGGAGCACCTTCTGGCCATATTTGTCCCAGCAGTACTACGATATTCAATAACAGCAATACAATGGTTATTGGTTTCATTTGGATGATTTTATCTATGCAAAATACTTTTTTTATGCATTTTTCCGTTAAGTGGTTTTATGCTGATATATAAATTATAGTTGCTAAACATAGCCCTATCTTTGCTTTGTCGAAAATATTCATATTATGGAAAAAATGCCTGAAAGTAAGGTGCTCATCCGCTTCCCCGATTGCGACCCCTTTAATCACCTCAATAATTCGCGCTACATAGATTATTTCATCAATGCCCGCGAAGACCATCTGTGGCAGTATTATCAACTGAATATATATGCCTATGGCAAACAACATGGGAAGAGCTGGGTGGTAGGGCAAAACCAGATTGCTTACCTGAAGCCTGCTATGCTGATGGAGACTGTAGTAATACAATCTACCGTACTGGAGTTGAGCGATACGGACATTCTTGTAGAGATGCTGATGTGGAACAAGGATAAAACACAGCTTAAATCAGTACTGTGGTCAAGGTTTGTACATTTCAACCTGGTGACGCAAAGGCGTGATACACATAGCAAAGAGCTAATGGATTATTTTAAACCTTTGGTTAATCCATTGGAAGAGAAAGTTGATTTCGAACAAAGGGTGGTGCAGTTGAGAGTGCAGCAACAAGCTACTGCTCAACGATAAGTTATTCCCAATCCCCGTTTAGTTTCAGTACCTTTTCTATCACATCGCGCACGCAGCCCATGCCGCCATTGATAGGGGAGATATATTTGCTGACTGCCTTTATTTCGGCACAGGCATCTGCCGGGGCCGCGGGTAGTCCGCAGAGTTGCATTACTGCCAGGTCGGGCATGTCATCGCCCATGTAGAGTATGGTTTCGGGTGGGGTATTGTACTTGGCTATCAATTCTTGCAGCAGGGCTTTTTTATCCTGCACCCTGATGTGCACATCTTTCATGCCCAGGTTGTGAAAGCGTGTTTGCATAGCGGCTGAAGTGCCACCACTGATAATCCATAGGTGGTAGCCCTTTTTTACCGCCAGTTGTATGGCATAGCCGTCTTTAATATTCACGCTGCGCAGCAGGTGGCCCTCTTCTGTAGCCAACAGTTGCGCATTGGTCAGTACGCCGTCTATGTCAAAGACGAAAGTCTTAATCGGGGTAAAAAGCTCCAGTACGTTCATTTATTTCTGGTTGTCGCGCCACTCGTACACCCAACTGCTCTGTATCATCTCCAGGTGGCCTTCGTTACAGTCTTCACGTTTGCCTTCAAAATTATCAATTTCAAGTACCCATTCTATGAGGTCTGTGAAGCGCACACGGTATATCTGGCTTTCGCCAAATTCATCTCCATACTTTTCATACAGCTTCAACGCTATATCCTCGTAATCATTCCATTTAATCGGCGGCTCAAACATATTCTATGTCAAAAGTTAAAAAAGTCAAAAGATAAACTAACTACTATCACCTAACCCCTAACTACTAATCACCATGTATCAGGCTCTGGTCGGGCAGGGTAACTTCTACTGTTCCCGTGCCCTCTTCCAGTACGCACTGGCAACCCAGGCGTGAGTTCAGTTTGGGGTTACGCGCCCTGTCTATAAAGTCTTCTTCTTTGTCTGTAAGTTCAGGTAGATGCTCCTCTCCTTTATCTACATACAAATGGCAGGTGCTACAGGCGCATACCATACCGCAGTTGTGGTGCAG
>JACFNS010000192.1 GCA_019454705.1 Taibaiella sp.
TTACTTGAGGTAAAAAACAGTAAAAAACTATTATTTTAATATATTAGTGGCATAATAGCATTTATGCAGTTTGGTGAAGCAAAAAAATTCATATTAGGTAAGTTAAAAAAGGAGTTACCCCAACACCTTTCTTATCATAGTGTAGAGCATGTCAAGGATGTGTTTGACTCATGCAAGTTTATTGCTGCGGGTGAAGGCGTAAAAGGCGAAGACCTGAAATTATTGCTGACTGCAGCATTATTTCACGACTCCGGTTTCCTGAAAGGGCCCAAAGAGCATGAGAAAAAATCCTGCCAGATAGCCAGGAAGCATTTGCCTGACTATGGCTATACAGCAGAGCAGGTGAAAAAAATATGCGGAATGATTATGGCCACCAAAGTGCCACAGCAGCCGCAAACACACCTGGAAGAAATCATTTGTGACGCCGACCTCGACTACCTGGGCCGCGAAGACTTTTTTATTATCGGCGATAAGCTGTTTGCTGAGTTATCAGTGTATGGCATATTGAGCACCGAGGACGAGTGGAACAAGTTACAAGTCCGCTTTCTTGAAGCGCACCATTATTTCACCCCTACAGCCATCAAGCTCAGGAAAAAGAAAAAAGACAAACACCTCAAACTGGTAAAATCTAAGCTGGGGCATTAAGACATGAGCAAGGAACTGAATCCGTCGTACATAATACAAGACACCATCTATATTGTGCTGGGCATACTGTTCAGTGCCTTCGCAATGAAGAGTTTCCTGGTGCCCAATCACTTCCTTGATGGAGGTGTTACAGGTATATCCCTGCTGGGACACGAGATATTCCACTGGAACCTCGGGCTGTTATTGATACTCACCAACCTGCCCTTTATTATCATGGGGGCCTACCAGGTAAGTAAGGGGTTTGCAGTAAAAACAGCACTTGCCGTTGTGGGACTTGCCATAGCGCTGCAATACGTAGAATTTCCCACTGTTACTTCCGACAATCTGCTGGTATCCATATTTGGAGGCTTCTTTCTTGGATTGGGCATAGGATTGGCGATGAGGGGCGGTTGCGCCATTGATGGTATAGAAGTGCTGGCCCTGTACACACTGAAGAAAACCAGTTTTACCATTACAGAGATGATTATGGCCATTAACATTGTCCTCTTCTTATCTGCGGGCATTCATTTCGGGCTGGAGACTGCGTTATACGCCATGCTTACCTATTACGTTGCCATGCGTACTATTGACTATGTGATAGAAGGTATGGAAGCTTATACAGGTGTCACCATCATTTCGGGCAAGAGCGAAGAAGTAAAAGAGGCCCTGGCACTGCGGATGGGCAGGGGTATTACAGTGTACAAGGGCGAGCGGGGCTTTATGAAAGACAGCTATGAAGTAAGCCACGAATGCGATATTGTCTTTACAGTAATCACCCGACTGGAAGTGCGTAAACTGAAAAACGTTGTACATAACATCGACCCGAAAGCTTTTGTGTTTACCCATACCATAAAAGAAACCGCAGGTGGTGTGTTGAAGCGGAAAGTGACGCATTAGGTTGTGGAAATAATGATTTTCTGCGTCAGTAGTAAATGAACAAGATAATATTACTAATTCTTTACGCTCAATTCACTTCATGTAATGAAGCGCAACAGACAAATCCTATAAAAGAGGTACGTGACACCCCACTGGTAGGTTCTATACATGAAATAAAAGAATTTGATAGTACTGCACCTGGTGGTTGCATTTGGTACATTAATGAGGAAGGCGATTTGGTAATAGCTCAATTAGCTGACACTCCTCTCCAACAACATAAGGACACAGGAAAAACAGAAGTATTTAGTTACGTAGAGCAAATGCCTGAAGCTCCATATAATGTTAATACATACCTGGCAAAGAACATGAGGTATCCTGAAGATGCAAAACAGGAGGGCATTTCTGGCAAGGTCGTAGTCAAGTTCATTGTTCGTGCAAGCGGAAGCATTGACAGTGTAAGGATTCGTAGAGGTATATATCCGTCACTAGATAAAGAAGCGATCAGGTTAGTTACCGCGATGCCTCCCTGGAAACCCGGCATACAAAATGGCCAACCTGTCGATGTAAACTACATGATGCTGGTAGCTTTCAAGCTTGAGTAATCAATACCCATACTTATCCTTCCAGTTGCTTTTCAGGTACTCGCGCAGGCGGTTTTCTCCTGCATTATTACCGGGGTCGTATAGTTTGGTGCCTTTTACCTGGTCGGGCATAAACTCATGGGGTATAAAGTTGCCGGGGTGGTCGTGCGCGTATTGGTAGCCCTTGCCATAGTCCAGGTTCTTCATCAGGTTGGTAGGCGCATTGCGGATGGTTAGCGGCACGGGCAGGTCGCCTGTTTTTCTCACGAGTGCTTCCGCTTTATTAATAGCCATATAGGCTGCATTGCTTTTTGCTGATGAAGCCAAGTATGTAGCGCATTGCGATAATACAATCCTGCATTCGGGGTAACCAATCATCTGCACCGCCTGGAATGTGGTGGTAGCTAATAGCAAAGCGTTAGGGTTGGCATTGCCTATATCTTCACTGGCCAGTATCACCATACGGCGGGCAATGAACTTGGGGTCTTCCCCACCCTCAATCATTCGAGCCAACCAATAAACAGCGGCATTAGGGTCGCTACCCCTCATCGATTTGATAAATGCTGAGATAATATCATAATGCTGCTCGCCCGTTTTATCATACAGTGCCATTTTTCGCTGTACTATATCCTGTACAATGGCGTTGGAAATTTTCTTTTCTCCATCCGGCAGTGATGTCACTACCAGTTCAAACAAATTAAGCAACCTTCGCCCATCGCCCCCGCTCAACTGCAATAATGCCTCCCATTCCTGTACAGTTACAGCTTGGTTCTGCAGCCATACATCCTGCTGCATGGCATGTGTCACCATTTTCTTCAGGTCGTCCTCTTCCAGGGCTTTCAGCACGTATACCTGGCAGCGGCTCAGCAAGGCACTGATGACCTCGAATGATGGATTTTCTGTAGTGGCGCCTATCAACGTGATAATACCCTTTTCAACTGCCCCCAGCAGGCTGTCCTGTTGCGCTTTATTAAAACGGTGTATCTCGTCTATAAACAACAGTGCATGGCCTGATTTACGGGCTGTTTCTATCACCGCCCGCACCTCTTTCACCCCGCTGTCAATTGCGCTCAGGGTAAAGAAAGGCATATCCAACGCATTGGCTATTATCTGTGCAAGGGTGGTTTTACCAACACCGGGAGGCCCCCAAAAGATAATGGAATGAGCTTTGTGGTTACGCAGCATCTGCTCCAATACCTTCCCTTCGCCCACCAGGTGTTCCTGTCCAATAAACTCCTCCAGGCGCTGCGGCCTTACCCTTTCCGCCAACGGTATTTGAGATAATGGTGTCATAGTATTATTAGCAATCTCTTTACAACAAAAATCATATATTCGCTGCTATGTTACGCAAATTACTGGTTATTACCCTGCTTTTCAGCACTGTTGCTGTTGGTTACGCGCAAAAAAAAGACAGGAAGAAGAAAAAGAACAAAGGAGATACCCAACAGGTTGCCGGCGATACAGTTAAAATAGATTATAAAGCTATTGGCGCACCACTACCTCCTTTGCAAATAACCACACGCACGGGAGATAAATACACCGAAAAAGATTTTAAAAACTACAAGAATATCTTAGTCATGATGTTCAACCCTACCTGCGACCATTGCCAGGAGGAAACTACCATATTGGAGAAAAATATTGAACAATTTAAAGACACCAAACTGCTGTTGGTAGCCGCGCCCTCCATGATAGACTACCTGGAATTTTATAATAACGTCACCCGGCACTCAAAATATCCTGAAATAACCGTAGGAGTTGACAGCGCAGGATTTATAGACAGGACTTTCAATTACACCGCCCTGCCGCAAATCAATATCTACGACAAAGACAGAAAGCTTATAAAAATATTTTCAGGCGTAGTGCAATTCGACGCCCTGGAGCCATATATAAAATAGAGTGAAAACTTCCCCAGTCACGCAACCCGTATGCGTGACAAAGCTAAAAAGCGAGTAATGCAACAATACCTTATGCGGCTTGTTTCTTTACATAGTCCCTTATCTTGCGGACATAGTCGAAATAACCCGTTTGCATCCTTGTCCAAAAGATGCTGAAAATTAACAGCCCTATGGCACCAAAAGCGTACACATAAGTCCTATCAACTCCGTCAATTACCAACATCAGCAATGCAGCAGCCACCATGATACTTACAAAGACCATGATAAGCAACGGGCCGCCTGAGTCAATCTTACGCATTTTGGCAGTTACTACCACCTGGGTTTTTCCGCCACCTTTACCTTTAAACTCTACATGTGTAATCGGTAATGTCCTGATGCCTGTTTCCTGCTCTGCATGAGGGATAATTTTAAGCATTTTGCCCTTTTCAGACACTTCAAAATCCATGTCATGGATCTTCATGTGCTTGCCGAGCAGGCGTCCTTTCAAATCTTCCTCTGATGCAGCGGATGTATACCGGTAAGTTCTTGAGAATATCATAGGCACGATTTTTTGTTTAAAAAATGAACTATTTGAAAGTTAAAGCAATTTTTCTGCCAAAGCAACGGGGAAAAACACCCTACTTTATATCAGACGGCAATACAATACAATCCGTTTGTTGTAATAAATTGATTTAAAATACTTTAACAGTATTCAGACAAAAAGGTTTTTTTATTCGTCTAAAAATTAAAATAGTTTAATCGAAAAAACTTGCTTATTTGAATAAAAATGGTATATTATACTATATACCCAGCAGTTTATAATAATCCTGGACAAGGCGCTGATAATAGGGTTTTAGTACCGGTGGCGTGGTCTTGTATTGCTCCATAAGTTGCTTCCTGTCTTTCATATACTGCTCCAACTCAGGTGGTACAGGCCTGCTTATTTCATCAGCATTTTTTGAGGAGCGTTTGTCATCCTGTTGTTGTTCACGTACTGATTTTTCAGCCTCCAGCAGGCGTGTGAGTATTTCCTTCTGGCGTAGTAGCAGTTCGCTGCCCAATCTGCGATTTACAAGCTGTGTTTCATTCTTATCCATTTCCTCCTGTATCTCCCGCAGTTCTTTCGCAGCTTCACCCATACCTTTACTATTCAACAGGCTGTTTAGCTCCTGCAGTTGTCTGCGTATAGCTGCCTGCTGCTGGGCCAGCCTGGCTAATTGTTCTGCATCACCATACTCCTGCTCACCGGGTTTTCCTTTCTGTCCATCTTTACCTTGCTCTCCCTGTTCACCTTGCTGGCCGCCATTTTTTCTCTGCATTGCATTCTGCATTTGTTGCATGGCATTACCCAACTCTTTTTGTTTGGTGATTACATCGCTCAATTGCTGGCCCGGGCCGGGTTTGGGCTTTTTGCCACCAGGTTTCATACAAGCTCCTGCGCTTTCCGATTGCGCCTGGTTTTGCATAGACAATAAGTTAGACAACACCTCATTCAGCATCAGGGCCAGGTTGTTGGTATGTGTCATTACATATTGCTGTCGCGTAACAGCGTCCCCCACACGCCTGCTCTCTATAGCTTCTACAGTCAGGCGCATATTTTTTTCCAGCTCTGTGGTTTCTTTATTTACAGTGGCCGCCAGTTGAAACATATCCTTGCTCATTTCAAAC
>JACFNS010000193.1 GCA_019454705.1 Taibaiella sp.
CGCAGGCTCGAAAAAATACTTGAAAAAGACAACCTGGTGGCCTTCCGCGATTTTGCCCATGCGCCATCGAAGCTGAAAGCAACGCTGGACGCCGTGCGCGAAGCATACCCTACGCATAAACTGGTAGCATGTTTTGAGCTGCATACATATAGCAGCCTGAGCGAAAAGTTTCTGAAAGAATACGCAGGCAGCATGAACAGCGCTGATGAAGCAGTGGTATATTTCAGCCATCACGCCCTGCAATTAAAAGGTTTGCCGCCATTAAGTAAAGATGAAGTGTACCAACACTTTGGCACCGATGGCATGACGGTTATCGACAATAAAACAGAATTGAAAGAGGCCGTTGCAAAATATATAAACAACACTCACCAACCTGTATGCCTGCTACTGATGAGTTCCGGCACATTTGACGGAATTGACTGGAATAGCGTATGTTCGCAGGAAGAATTGAATAAATAAGTAGTAGGAATGGCAGAGCTAGCATTAAAAAAACCAATCATATTCTTTGACCTGGAAACAACCGGCACAGACCCCGGTACCGACAGAATAGTAGAAATAGCCATGGTGAAATTGCACCCAAACGGCAACCGTGAAAAATATGTAAAACGCCTCAATCCTACTATTCCCATATCAGCGGAATCAACATCTATACATGGAATAACCAACGAAGACGTTAAAGACTGCCCCACATTCAAACAAGTAGCCAAAGAAATGTTTGAATGGATGCGTGGCTGCGACTTGGGTGGTTATAACGCGGTACGCTTTGACATACCCATGCTGGCTGAAGAAATGCTGCGCTGTGGCGTGAATGTTGATTTTACCGAAAGGCAGTTTGTTGATGTACAGCAGATATTCTTCAAAATGGAAAGCCGCAGCCTGAGCGCAGCATACGACTTCTACTGCAAAAAGCAGCTGGAAAATGCGCACAGTGCCGAGACTGATATTATGGCTACTATAGAAGTGCTGGAAGCACAACTGGAACGCTACCAGGGTACCCTGGAAAACGACGTGAAAGCTTTGCATGTATTTACCAATGGCGATGAAGAATGTGTGGACTACGCCCGACGAATGGTGATGAAAGACGGCCATCCCATATTCAACTTTGGCAAATACAAAGGCAGGAAAGTAGAAGAGGTATTTACAGAACAACCCCAGTATTACGACTGGATGATGAATGCAGATTTCCCGCTACATACCAAACAGAAGCTGACTGAAATACTAACGCGCATGAAACTGAAGAAATCAGGATTAAAATCTTAGCCTGATTGTTACAGGCGGATAATCAGGAAATGTGTATTTTCAATCTTTAATTTTTGCCCGATTGGACAAATTAGTAATCATACCTACTTATAACGAAAAAGAGAATATAGAACGTATTATTCTCAAAGTACTCTCGCTGGCGGGAGGTTATCATGTATTGATAGTGGATGACGGTTCGCCTGATGGTACCGCCAGCATTGTGCGCAGGCTGATAGATACCTACCCGGAGCAAGTGCATATGATAGAGCGTACCGGTAAGCTGGGACTCGGCACTGCATATATTGCAGGCTTTAAATGGGCCCTGCGCAGAGAATATGAATATATCTTTGAAATGGACGCTGACTTTTCGCATAATCCTGACGACCTGCTGCGCCTGCACCAGGCATGTGTTGCCGGGGCTGATGTAGCGGTGGGGTCTCGTTATGTACGTGGTGGCAAACTGGTCAACTGGCCCTGGGACCGGAAATTCATCTCACGCGGAGGTGCTTTTTACACAAAGATGATTACCTGGATGCCGGTCAACGACCCCACGGCGGGTTTTGTATGTTACCGGAGGGAAGTCTTGAAAACCATCCCCTTGTCAGACGTACAGTTTATAGGATACGCCTTCCAGATAGAAATGAAATACCGGGCATGGAAAGCCGGTTTCAAGCTAAAAGAGGTGCCGATAACTTTTGAAGACAGAAAAGAAGGAACATCTAAAATGACATCGGGCATTATACACGAGGCGATGTTTGGCGTATGGAAGATGCGCGGTTTCAGGCACTCTAAAAAACAATAATAACTATCTGCCCCAGGCCTTAATAATTTCAGCCTTTTCTTTAATAAATCCCTTTGCAGCAGGCCCTTCCGAAAACAATAAATCGAGCATACTCAGGTTAGGGTAAAACCCGTTGCGCTCTGCAAATAACTGGTAGTATAACGGATTATCCCCCGGCAGCACTTCTTTCTCTACACCTGGCTTTAATGACTTACGCAGGTCGATAGTATCAGGTTCGTATTTCTCCCGGTACACATCTGTAACATGGCTATTCAAGCTAATACCGGTATGTTTTGCCAACCATAATATAGTTGCCTCGTTGAATGCCGTCAGTTTGTCAAAATTGCTGTTGAAAAGTTGCTCCAATGAAGGGGCATAGTACTCAAAATACGGCGCCCGCCCATACACGGAAAATATAGTGCGCCAGTGCTGCACCTGCCACCTTTCCTTGTTATCAATACGCACATCCGTCATAGCTGTGCGCTGGTTACGTCCATGCATAAGCGGTATCGACAACTGTATGAAACCATTAGCGCCTGTTATGTAATACCGGTTACGGTAAGACATTTTAACAAAATGTTCAGCCCGGTCAAATACTATGGTTTCCGCCTCAGTAGCCAGCAGCCACCAGTATATATTAGGGAAAGGCATCAACGGACTTACCAACTGCTTCATCCTGCAAATAAAGCTATTTCAGTAATTTGCAGAAAATAATAAAATAATGAGCCGTTGGATTGGATTGTGTCTTTTGTTTTTACTTAGCGCTAAGGTGGCCCCGGCCATCAACGCCCTGCCTGCATATACTGTTTTTTACCTGCCTGCAAAAGAGGGTAAACAACCGCAGCCATATATAGAGTTATACTGGCAGATAGACCCTGCTTCCGTCGAATTTTCAAAAAACAGTGAAGGAATATGGATAGGTAAAATAAAAACGACTATTGACATTATACATGATACGGGGGTGATAGCATCCGAGAAATATTATCTGCAAACTACGCCCGCTTCCTCCCTGCTGGCGGCACAATTGCAGAATATTATGGACCTGCACAGATATACAACCGCACCCGGTAAACTAACGATAAAAGTTACTCTATCGCAGGACGGGTATGAGCAAAAGAGGTTTGAATACCATGATTCCCTGAGCATTGCTATGCCCGAAGAAAAGGTGTTTTATAGCGGCCTGCAACTATTGGACACAGCCTATGCGACTGCAATGAAGGATAATATATACCTGAAAAACGGTAACCTGCAGGTACCCTCCTGCATCAACTTCCTGGACGACCGCAGGAAAACCATGCAGTATTATACAGAACTACACGGCACGGATAAGATTGCACAAGACCGCTTGCCGCTTGTCCAGTTTGTCTTTGTATCAAAAAAAGAATACGACCACCCCGTATCAGGATTGCTGCAGACTGATACTATCAAACCCGGCAGCATACTGCCGATATTGGGACGGTTTAAAATAGATGCGCTGGCATCGGGCAACTATCACCTGAATATTATGCTGAAAGACGGTAAGGGCGAAGATGTGAGCCGTTACAACCTTTTCTTTCAGCGCAGTAATACCAATCCTGTAACAGCCAACGATACAAGCGCAGCGGACAGCAGTAAAGAATTGTTTGAGAAAGTGGACTTCCTGGACCTGAGCGAAACATTTGTTAGCCAATATAATATAGCTCAACTGAAAGCAATACTGAAAATGCTGAAGCCCATTGCAGACGAAAACGAACTGTTGAACATAGAAAGCTTTAGCAAGCGGCCCGATGAAACCTATATGCGCTATTTCGTTTACAACTTCTGGACCAAACGCTCGCCCGGTGAGCCGGAAAAAGGATGGAAAAATTTCACAAAACAGGTAAAGGAAGTGAACAAGCTATTCGGCACCAGCCGCAACCCGGGATATGAAACCGAAAGGGGGTTTTATTATATCAAATATGGCCCGCCCGACCAGCGCTATGTGGTAACAGCTGAAGAAGCCGCATGGCCCTACGAAATATGGCAATACAATGCGCCGGGCAAGCAAAGCTCACAAGGTGTGTTTTTGTTTTTCAATCCCGGTTTTATGGCAGATGACTACAAACTACTACACTCTACCGTACAAGGAGAAATGCGTAATAATAACTGGCGGGCCGAGCTGTATAAAACCGGGGCATCTTCCAACAATATCAACTCAAGGGCAGAACAGATACTGCGAAATCAATAAAGAAAATTATGAAACTACATTTTTATAAATACCAGGGGGCGGGCAATGATTTTATACTGGCTGATAACCGTGATAAGAATATCCACCTGAACAGACAACAGGTAGCCTTCCTCTGCGACAGGCACTTTGGCATAGGTGCCGATGGCCTTATGTTACTGGAACCCGCTGCAGGATACGATTTCCGTATGGTGTATTATAACAGTGATGGCAACGAAAGTACAATGTGCGGTAACGGGGGCAGGTGCATCACTGCTTTTGCAAAGAAACTGGGTATTATACAGGATGCGTGCAACTTTGTAGCCATAGATGGCCCGCACCACGCAGTAATAGATAAACAAGGGCTGGTGCACCTGGGTATGCAGGATGTACACCACATTGCTTTCCAGGATGGCTTCACGGTATTAAACACCGGCTCTCCGCATTATGTGTTGCCTGTAGATGATATAGATAACACTGATGTATTTACTCGCGGCCGCGAAATAAGAAATACCGAAATATACCAGCCAAAGGGTATCAATGTAAACTTTGTACAAGACACAGGAGAAGCGATAAAAGTGCGCACCTACGAGCGGGGTGTAGAAAATGAAACGCTAAGCTGTGGTACCGGGGTTACTGCATGTGCTATTGCCACGGTGCAGCGTGCCACGGGCAATTTTGACAGACCGGTCATCACACCCGGCGGCAGGTTAAGGGTAACGTTCAAGAAATCATCGCCGGAAAGCGCTACCGAGGTAGTGCTGATAGGGCCGGCTGAACTTGTGTTCGAGGGTTATGTAGATATCGAATAGTTACAGTATCGATTTATTGTCTCTTGCTGCCTGCACCTTCATGCTTATAAGGTGCATCATCAACTCCGCGCGCTTTTTTGCTTCCTGCGCACGCTCGCCGGCAAACATGCTGTCAACAGTGCTGTTCCACAATTGCAGCCAGCGGTTGTAATGTTCTTCTTTCAACTCTACCTGGTTATCTACCTCTACATGTTTCCGCACAGGATTGCCGCTATACCCTTGCCTGCCTAACAATACCATACCCCAAAAACTATACATGACGGGTAAATGATGTGACCAGTCTTCACCGATAATATTATGGAATATATGTCCTATTACCTCATCCTTCTTTACTTCATCGTAAAACGCATTGACTAATAACTCTATATCCTGGCTATTAGCTATGTCCTTTTTGCCTGATCCCATGCTGCAAATTTAGCTTCATTTGACGGTGTTACGCATGAGAATTATCATTAAAGGGAGGTGTCCAAAAAATCCATTCGTTGAATGAAAACGCACTTTCGTTGAATGAAAACGCACTTTCGTATGATGAGGCAGATATTTTCGGCACGATTTATGTTACTTTGTAACAGGTTGATAACCATAGGTTATTAAT
>JACFNS010000194.1 GCA_019454705.1 Taibaiella sp.
GGTTGTTTTTCGAAGCACTGCTGGAAAATAAAGAACAACTGGACAGGTTTCATTTTTATTTTGTAGGTACTTCTTATGTACAGAACTCCCACACTACTATGGTGGCAGACCTGGCTGATGAACTTGGCATCAGGGAATATGTCACAGAAGTTCCCGACAGGGCACCCTATCTTAATGCATTAGCTACTTTGAAGGCGGCGGATATATTATTTATCCCGGGCTCTACAGATGCCGGTTACAATGCATCAAAGGTGTACAACAACATACTTTCGCGCACGCCAATATTTTCCGTTTTTCATAAAAACAGTACGGTGATACCCGCTATTGAAGACTCAGGTGCGGGTGTAGTATATAGTTTCGACGATATGGTGGATACAGAAAAAATGAAAAAGGACATTTATGCTAAATGGACTGAACTGGTACAAAACAGGGATAAATATCCTGCCGGTGATGAGAAGTATGATTTTACCGCTGATAAGAAGACTGAGGAAATTTGTAATTTCTTTGAAAATGTGCTGAATACGGGAAAGTATATTTGATATATAACAGGTGGCTAATTTGTCCATAGCTTGTTGCCCTTTCTTTTTTTATTTTGTGTTATGCTAAAACGTTGTTTCCGGAAAGGTATAATTGAAGCCGGTTGTGATGAAGCGGGGCGAGGTTGCCTGGCCGGCCCCGTGTTTGCCGCCGCGGTAATACTGCCGCCGCGTTTTTCCCATCCATTGCTCAACGACAGCAAACAGCTGACAGAAGAAGAAAGAAATATACTCCGCCCGGTTATTGAAAAAAAAGCCCTGGCATGGTCGGTGAGTATGTGCACACACCAAGAGGTAGACGAGATTAATATTCTACAGGCATCATTCAGGGCTATGCATAAGGCGATAGATGGATTGAATACGCGGCCGGAGTTGCTGCTGATAGACGGTAACCGTTTTGCTGCTTACTTTGGCATAATGCACCAGTGCGTCATCCAGGGCGATGCTACTTATATGTCGATAGCGGCGGCCAGTATATTGGCCAAGACACATCGGGATGAGTATATGCTCAACCTGCACAATGAGTACCCGAATTATGGGTGGGACACCAACAAGGGTTACGGCACCATTTATCACAGAAAGAAACTACAGGAGCACGGCATGTCACCATATCACCGTAAAACCTTTAGCTGGACAAAAGTGGCCGAAGATGTGACGGAACGTGAAGCTATCGAAGGAGGGTTAGGATAAGGGAAAGCATATCTCAAACACAGCACCCTGTGGTTCATTATCGCTGACGGTTATCTTGCCCCTATGTTGCTTCACTATCTTTAGAGTAAGGTACAAACCCAGGCCGGTCCCTTTGGCTTTGCGTGTTTCTTCACTGCCAATGCGATAAAATTTGTTGAATATTTTGGCTTTTTCTGCATCAGGTATTCCCGGGCCATTGTCAGCTACTGTTAACACAGCCTGATTGTTATTATCATCAATTGATACGTATACAGGTTTGTCTGTGGGCGTGTACTTGATGGCATTTTCAAGCAGGTTGTTTACCGCCATCTGTACCAGGGTTTTGTCGCCCGTAATGTTGTAATTGCCTGTTTGTGCTACTTCAAACCTGCCGGGATAGCTATGGGCATAATCTGCTACACTATTTGTCACCAGGTCAGAGAAGCTGAATTGCTCGTGGGCGGGCTTGTATTGCCTGCCTTCCATCTGCGATGCCAGCAGCATATTATTACACAGATCGTTGAGCCGGTTTGATTCGGTGACGCATCGGTCTATCAGCAATTTTCTCTTGTCTTCATCCAACTGGTGGCGTGCCATGGTTTGCAGGTTTAGTTTCATAGCTGCGATAGGCGATTTCAATTCATGTGTTACCGCCATCATGAAATTGTTTTGTTGTCGAGAAAGCCTGATACTGCGCCGGAAAGAAGAATATACTACCGCTGCACCTATTATTATAACCAGCAGGAAGGTGGAGCCCTCGCCCAAGTATTGTTTGGTACGTGTAGTACGTTTATTTTTTATTTCCTCTAGTTTGGCATAATACGCCCCGGAATTTGCTGTACTGTCTATTGTGCGTTTCAGGTTTTCATATTCCAGCTCGTAGATGGTCTGGCTTTTGCGGTCGAGGCTGATGCCCCAGAATATCAACGCTGCCACCACATAGGCGAACAGTAATATATGTGCAGAAGTGAATAGACGCATGATGCAACCTTTGGCTATAGTTGCTAAGTTAGTGTTTTGGCTGCTTTTCTACGCGCAGGCCTACCTGCAGCATTTCAGGCAGCGGGTTTATCCGCATATTATGTCCGAATTTTATTTCCCATACACCTGCTTTCCGCAACATAACAGTGTCACCCTCGTGTGAGATGGGCATACGCTGCTCCCATATTTCACCCATGCCCCTGCCCAGCCATTTGCCTGATGGTTCAGAAAGCGGGATTTCAATACGTGTGCGTTCAAATGCGGTATCGCCGGGCTTTTTGGTGTATATCATCAGCCAGATGTTGGAATAAGGATAGGCATCGGTATGTCGTACCAGGAAATGCAGGTTGTATAATGAATTGGTGTCAGTTATTTCAAATTTGAAGGACGGTTCGTAACCATAATCCCATTTGTTACCGGGAATGGAATAGTTTTTCTGATAATATGGTGATGAAAGGCAGCTATTGAAAAGTATAATAATAGCTACGGGGATAATTATTTTATATATCTGCTGCATGTATTTGGCTCAAAAAATATCTGTCCTGCAAAACTATGTTTAGTTACAGGATATTCAATATCTGTTCTTTGGCTTTTTCCAGTTCGTCCTTCATACTTATTACCATCTGTTGTATAGTGGCATCGTTGGCCTTGGCACCCAGTGTGTTTATTTCACGTCCTATTTCCTGTATTACAAAGCCCAGCATCTTACCTTTCGCTACCTCCTCTTTTGCCACCATTTCGTAGAAGTATTTGCAGTGCTGACTGAGGCGGGTTTTTTCCTCTGAAAAGTCCATACGCTCCAGGTAATAAATCATCTCCTGCTCAAAACGGTTCTGATCCATTTTATCCTTGCCCACATATTCGTTCATCGACTGGTTGATACGTGTACGAATCTTTTCTACCCTTCCTGCCTCGAGGGGTAATATTTTCTCCAGCAGGGCCTCTATATTCTTAATTCTGGCCTGCAGGTCGCTATGCAGTGCGTCGCCTTCATGCTTACGGTGCACCATCAGTATGCGGGCAGCTTCTTCTATAGCTGTTTTTACCACCAGCCACTCGTCTTCGGGCAACATGTCCTGGTCGGCAGCTACCACCTCGGGCATACGCATAATGGTGGACAGCACATTGTCCTGCTCGATGTTTAACTGATCGGCTATCTGGCGCATACTGTTGTAGTAAAATACCGCCAGGTCTGTATTAACAGTCATGGGCTTGCTGGCTCCTTCTGTTTTAATCGCCACCGTCAGGTCTATAGTACCTCTGAATAAGATATTGCTCAGCAGGTTGCGGATGTCCAGCTCATATGCGCGCAGAATTGGTGGGAGCTTGGTCACCATTTCAAATTGCTTACCATTCAGCGATTTTATTTCTACTACGATTTGTTTGCTGTTGACGCGTGCTTCTGCGCGACCAAAACCTGTCATTGAATAGAGCATCGGCTATATTACTTTGAAACAAAGAAAGGACAAACAAACCGCATTTAAAAAAAACCCTATCCAAGCCATAAAAAAATATGTATAAAACCTTGCTAAAATAAAAGGAAGCTCATACAAGCGCATGATATTTGGTTATTTTTGCCGGATAAGCATAACCCCGTTGATGCGTCTTTTTTCAACTGTCATATTGATATTACTATCTGTTGCCGTAGCAGCGCAGCAGCCTACAAGGGAGGAGCTGGAGCAGCGCAGGAAGCAATTGTTGGAAACAATTAAAGAAACAGAAAACCAGTTGGCTGCAACACGTCAGAACACGAAGGCCACTATGGGAGAATTGCGGGCACTCCAGGCAAAACTGGCCGGCAGGCAAAAACTGATTAATAATATCAACCAGGAGATAGAGCAGATAGGCAGTAGTATTCAGAAATCATCATCTGAAATCGAAAAATTAAGGGGCAACCTGGAAACCCT
Organism: Taibaiella sp.; assembly: GCA_019454705.1. Lineage (GTDB taxonomy): Bacteria > Bacteroidota > Bacteroidia > Chitinophagales > Chitinophagaceae > UBA5543. The sequence goes on from JACFNS010000194.1 coordinate 4,094, forward strand.
GAAAGCACGTTATGCGCAGTCTGTAAGATATGCCTACAAAAGCCGCAGTTCTTATGATATGCTGGCTTTCCTGTTTTCTTCCAATGATTTCAACGAGGCCATTCGCCGTATGAAATACCTGAAACGTTACAGGGATTACCGCAAAGACCAGGCTGACCAGATAAGGCTGACACAAAGCAAACTGCAGGAGGAGGTGAGTACACTGAATAGTGAGAAAGCAAAAAAAGATGTTTTACTCTCTGCTGAAGAGCAGCAAAAGCAAGCTATTGAAGAGGATAAGAATAAAACTAACCAGGTAATAAAGGAATTGAAGGGCCAGGAGAAGGAACTGACTGCTAAAATCATGAAGAACCGCCGCATGCAGCAGCAGATAGACAAGGCGGTGGAAGAAATAATACGTAAGGAACTGGAGTTGGCCCGCAAAAAGGCTGAAGAAGAACGTAAGCGCAGGGAGGCTGAAGAACGGCGTTTGCGTGAAGAAGAAGAACGCAGGAAAGCTTTAGCTGCTAATACAGCGTCAAAACCGGCTAGCAATATCACGGTCAATAATAATACACCGAATCCGCCCCCTCCACCTGCTGACAGGCCGGCTTCAAAACCTACTACTACCACTGTAACCTCCCCCAAACCTGAAGTAAAGAGGCCGGAGCAGAATTATGGACTGACACCGGAAGCCGCTGCGCTGTCCAATAGTTTTGAAAGCAATAAAGGGAAACTGCCATGGCCGGTGGAGAAGGGCTTTATTTCGTTGACCTACGGGCCATACAAACACCCGATAGCCGAAAAGGTAACGTTGTATAACAATGGTATCAATATCACTACCAATACAGGGGCCAATGTAAGGTCTTGTTTTGAGGGCACAGTATCCCGCGTATTCACCATGGATAATAAAAACTGGAATGTCATTATCAGCCACGGCCGATATTTTACTTTATACATGAACCTCTCCAAGGTATTTGTAAAGCTGGACCAGAAGGTGAGCACAAAGCAAAATATCGGAACTGCCGCTGTAAATGAAGACGGCGAATCAGTAATCAACTTCCAGATATGGGTAGAAACCAACAAGGTGAACCCCGAACCCTGGATAGCCCGCTAATCAATCAATACCGATCCGGTCATTTCTTTGGGTATGGGCAAGCCCATTATTTTAAGTATGGTAGGTGCAATATCTCCTAACTTGCCGGGCCTTACCTGGGCTATATGATCGTTGGAAATAATGAATAATGGAACAGGATTTAATGTATGTGCCGTATTGGGTGAGCCATCCTCATTAACGAGATAGTCTGAATTGCCATGGTCAGCTGTCAGGAATATGGTATATCCGTTTTCCACTGCCCTGGGTACTATCTGCGATACACAGTAGTCCACTGTTTCAGCAGCCTTAATAGCGGCTTCCCATACTCCGGTATGGCCTACCATGTCAGCATTGGCAAAGTTCAGGCAGATAAAATCTGCAGACTGTTGCTGAATCTCAGGTATGATAG
>JACFNS010000195.1 GCA_019454705.1 Taibaiella sp.
GTCATTATCGTAGCTCCTACGGAAACCACCACCGCCACTGTTGCCATTACGGTCGTTGTCATAACTCCTGCGGAAACCACCACTGTTGCCGCCACGGTCGTTGCTGCGGTATCCACCGCCACCACTACGGTCATTACTCCTGTAACCACCGCCGCCGTTATTGCTCCTGAAGCCACCACCGCCACGGCTGTTGCCGCGGTTGTTGCCTCCCTGAGCATTCTTAGGCTTCGATTCTTTTACACTGATTACCTGTCCTTCAAAAAAGGTACCGTCAATATTGTCAATAGCATCATAGCTTTCAAACCTGTCCGCCATTTCCACAAAGCCGAAACCACGGGGTAAACCCGTCTCGTTATCAATTGGAATTTTTACAGAAACGATATCGCCGAATTCAGAGAAAAGCGTGCGCAGACTGTCTTCACTGGTTTGCGGGTTCAGATTACCAACAAATAAATTCATAAAATAATAATTAATACCCCAAACCTACATAAATAAGGTGAATAACAAACCTTTTTAAGTAACAAATACCGTTATATTTTTTATAAAGTGGCGGGGTATGTAGCGTGATATAATAATACAACTGCATACATATTAGCCCTTTACATACATGGGGTAATGCTGTAGTGTATTGTTATTGCCCGACATTTTTCACTACATTTATCCTGTAAAACCGATGTTATGAAATACATGAAGGCCTTATTGATGGTAACTGTACTGTGTGGTATTTTCTGCTCTATGGGCAACGATGCCATGGCGCAAAAGAAAAAGAAAGAAAAGCCCCGTAAGCCGGCCACGCTGGAAAATACCTATTGGTCGCTGTATGAAATGGATGGCAAAATGGTAGAAACACCTGCTACCGAACGCGAGGTATATATAAAACTGCTGGACAAAAAAAGCCAGCTGGAAGGATATGCAGGATGCAATATCATTACCGGCAGCTATGAGCTGACTAAAGAATCGCTGGAATTTGAGGCTACGGCTACCTTGCGTGCATGCGACGACATGACTAAAGAAAACTATGTCTTCAATGCCCTAAACAATACTAACCGCTACGAACTGAATGGCGAGCACCTGCTGCTATACAACGGCACCTACCTGCTGGCTATATTCCAGGCAAAATATTACGACGAATAAAAAAAGGGCCATGCGGCCCTTTTTTGTTGTTATTTGTTTTTCCGCTTTTTAGATATGAAACTTGATACCCTGCGCTAATGGCAATTGGTCGCTCCAGTTGACGGTATTTGTTTGCCTGCGCATGTAGGCTTTCCAACTATCCGAGCCGCTTTCACGTCCGCCACCTGTTTCTTTCTCTCCGCCAAATGCTCCGCCTATCTCAGCACCACTGGTACCTATGTTCACATTGGCTATACCACAGTCACTACCCATATGCGACAGGAATGTTTCCGCTTCGCGCATGTTCAGCGTCATGATAGCTGAAGACAAGCCTTGCGGTACGCCATTCTGCATGGCAATTGCCTCCTGTATAGAATTATACTTCATGATGTATAGTATCGGCGCAAAAGTTTCGTGTTGCACTATGGGCATGTCATTTGATGCTTCATAAATGCAGGGTTTTACATAGCAACCGTTTTTGTATTCTTTGCCTTCCAACACACCACCTGCTACTACGGCTTTTCCGCCCTGTGTTTTTATCGCTGCTAATGTGTCCATGTATTGTTGTACAGCATCCTGGTCTATCAAGGGGCCTACGTGGTTTTTCTCGTCCAGCGGGTTGCCTATGCTCAATTGTTTATATGCTGTGGCGAGTTTTTTCTTAAATGCATCGTACACCTTCTCGTGAATAATGAGGCGGCGTGTAGTGGTACAACGTTGCCCACAAGTACCCACCGCACCAAATACGGCTGCACGCATAGCTATATCCAGGTCGGCATGTTCGGTAATGATGATGGCGTTGTTGCCACCCAACTCCAACAGGCTGCGGCCTAACCTGCCGCCCACAGCGGCACCTACTGCCTTGCCCATACGGGTAGAGCCTGTGGCAGAAACTAATGGTATGCGTGTATCGTTGCTCATCCATTCACCTACTTCGCGCGCACCTGCTACCAGGCCACATACTCCTTCGGGTACCTTATTGGCCTTAAATACATCACTGATGATATTCATGCAAGCTATAGCCGATACAGATGATTTCTCAGATGGTTTCCATACACATGTATCGCCACACACCCAAGCTATAAATGCATTCCAACTCCACACCGCCACGGGAAAGTTGAAGGCGCTGATAATGCCCACCACACCCAGCGGGTGCCATTGCTCATACATCCTGTGCTGCGGGCGTTCGCTATGCATGGTTAGCCCGTACAACTGACGTGATAAACCTACTGCGAAATCAGCGATGTCTATCATCTCCTGTACCTCGCCCAGGCCTTCCTGCAGACTTTTGCCCATTTCGTAACTTACTAGTTTGCCCAGCGCTGCTTTGTTTTTTCTTAAAGCTTCGCCAACCTGCCTTACCACTTCACCACGCCTGGGTGCGGGCCACATGCGCCATTCTTCAAAGGCAGCCTGCGCCTGCTCTACCACCGCATCATAAGTTTTGCGGTTGGCCGCATGTACAGATGCTATCTCCCTTCCATCCACCGGCGAAAAGGAAACTATTTTCTCTCCACCTGCTTTCTTCCATTTAGTGCCGGTAAAAGCACCTTCGTTCTTCTTATCTATACCGAGTTGTTTCAGTTCTTTGTTCATATTTTTAACAGTGCTTATGACCGAAAGTAATTAACTTTAAATATTGAATGGCAAAGATATGGAAACTATAACGCTTGAGATAAATGATAAAGAGGTGCTAAAAAAGCTTCATGTACTTGAAGAAAAACGGCTGATTACTATCATCAGGCAAACTACTATTGACTCTCCCGCCCTCAAAGGTGAACCGATGAGTATTAAAGCCTTCAAAAAATGGCTTCAAGTTGCTGAAACCACTTCATCAATTTCACTGAAAGATGCAAAAGCAAAATGGGCCAAAAAGAAAACCCAACTGCAAAAAAGTATGAAGTAAGGATTAGTATATCCGCCTTACAGAATATTGATGAAATAACCGGTTATATAGCATTTATTGAGCTACAGCCTGATAATGCGGCTAAAGTCGGTGATGCAATTTATGATACCATTGACAGAATACAACTTCATCCTCTCGCTTTCAGAGAATGTGAGGAACTGGTAACAAAAGGGAAAATATACAGACGCGCGCGTTGCCTCTCCTGGTCAATCATATATAAGGTGGCAGGTACTGACATACTGATATTGGGCATCATTCACGATTCAAGAAAACCGATTCACACAAAAAAACTCAGAAGTATAAAATCCTAAAACACACTCCTCCACTCTTCCAAAGCAGGAAACGACAAATCCCTTGCAGAAATAACAGGCTCGTCCACACCCCAGTCAAAACCAAAGCTGTTGTATAAAATGCCTGTGTCGTGGTCCTTGCTATACTCTGAGGAAACTAAGTAATAAGTAATTGCATCATCGGTCAGTGATTTGAACCCATGCGCGAAGCCTTCCGGTATATAGTATGCTTTGTGATTATCAGCACTCAACTCCTGCGCGTGAAACTGCTTGAATGTGGGCGAATCTTTACGCAGGTCGATAATCACATCGAGTATGGCACCCTGAGGGCAAAACACCACTTTGGCATGCTGGTGCGGCGGTGTCTGAAAATGCATGCCGCGTATCACGTCTTTCTTCGACAGGGAAAAATAACTCTCTTTCAAATCGAAACTGATACCTTGCTGGGCCAATGTAGTGGCGTGAAATGTTTTGACAAAGCTACCCCTGTCATCGTAAAATGCGGGCAGGTCAATAACAAACGCGCCGTTTAGTATGGGTGTAAATTGCCACATCAGCTTAAATCTCCAAAGTATTCTTTTATCTGCGCCATGCACTTCTCATGCGCAGTGTGTTCACGGTCGGCATACCAGTCCGCAGTCCAGCGTATAGCTGTACGAGCGTCCAGTTTGGGTTGCCAGCCTATCATCTGTTTGGCTTTATTGCTGTCCAGCAGCAACAGTTTAGCCTCGTGCAGTGCACCTTCCTGTTGCAGCACATTATACGTACCCCTGCCAAATTGCTGTATGAAAATATTGGTCAGTTCCTCCACCGTCAGCATATCCTCCTCATTAGGGCCAAAGTTGAAAGCCGTAGTATATTCTTCAGGCTGCTCACTCATTTTAGCCGCCAGGTACAGGTAAGCACCCAATGGCTCCAATACATGTTGCCATGGCCTTATAGAGTTGGGGTTGCGCAGGTTTACCGGCTGGTCAAATTCCAGCGCGCGTACTATATCGGGTATGATGCGGTCGTCAGCAAAATCCCCTCCGCCTATCACATTGCCCGCCCTTACCGAGGCTACTGATTTCTGATGTTTATTGTAATCAGCAGGATTGAAAAACGAACGCTGGTATGATTCAATCACTATCTCCGCAGCGGCTTTACTGGCAGAGTAAGGGTCGTAGCCGCCCAGCTTATCATCTTCCTTAAACGGTGTGCCCCGTTCCGGGTTCTGGTACACCTTATCGGTAGTTATCATCAGCCCGATGCAGGGCTGCTGCACATCACGCAACGCATTCAGCATATGCACGGTGCCCTGTGTGTTTACCATAAAGGTATCAACCGGCTGCTCGTAGCTGCGCCGCACCAACGACTGTGCCGCTAAATGAAAAACGAAATGCGGTTCGAATCGCACAAGTTCGCCATGCAGCATATCCAAATCGCGCAGGTCGCCTTCTACGGATGCATAACAAAGCTCATTGCCATTTACCTGGTTGTACAGGTCATTATCTTTCTCCGGTGCCAGCGCGTAACCTTTTACATCCGCGCCCAGCCATTGCAGTATCTGCAACATCCACGCGCCTTTGAAGCCCGTATGCCCCGTCAGGAAAACACGCTTGCCTTTATATACCGAACGTAAGTAATCAGCAGTTACCATTTCTTCCACAGGGGTTTAGTTTCCCAAAGCTGTTCCAGTTCTTCCCTGTCGCGTATGGTGTCCATACATTTCCAGAACTCGTTGTGCCTGTATGCCGCTATCTGTTTTTCTTCCGCCAGTTTGTCCATAGGGTATCGCTCCCACATCACATCATCAGCATCATCGGGCAGGTAGTTTTTTATTTCTGGTTCTATCACAAAGAAACCACCGTTTATCCACGTACCGCTGTCCGCAGGTTTTTCTTCAAAACGGTCTATCACACCTTTATCATCCATATTGATAACGCCAAACCTGCTGGTGGCCTGTATAGCGGTCATGGTGCATATCTTACCGCTGTCTTTATGAAATTTCAATAGTTCGTCAATATTCACATCACTCACACCATCGCCATATGTCAGCATGAAGGGCTCGTTATTGGTATAGGGCAAGATGCGCTTCAACCTGACGGCTGTCATCGTGTCAAGCCCGGTTTCATTCAATGATACCTTAAACGGCTCAGAATTGCTGTTGTGATATTCCAGTGAGTTATTGGCCAGGTCCACGGTCAGGTCGGCATTGTGCAAAAAGTAGTTGGCGAAATATTCTTTTATCATCCACCCTTTGTACC
>JACFNS010000196.1 GCA_019454705.1 Taibaiella sp.
CTGCTCATCCTAAAATCCGGCAAATCCTGATTCAGACATTATTATTCGCATATCCTGCTCATCCTAAAATCCTGCTCATCCTGATTCAGACAATATTATTCGCATATCCTGCTCATCCTAAAATCCGGCAAATCCTGATTCAGACATTATTATTCGCATATCCTGCTCATCCTAAAATCCTGCTCATCCTGATTCAGACAATATTATTCGCATATCCTGCTCATCCTAAAATCCGGCAAATCCTGATTCAGACATTATTATTCGCATATCCGGCAAATCCTGAATCAGACAACTACAAAACCTCTTTCAGGCTGCGCGAGATAATATCTACGCACTCATCCATCTGCTCCTGTGTAATAACCAGCGGTGGCGCAAACCTTATTTTATCGCCATGCGTTGGCTTGGCCAGCAGGCCGTTTTCCATCATCTTCACACATACTTCCCATGCAGCGTCTTTGTTCGGATGGTCAATAACAATTGCGTTCAGCAAACCTTTGCCACGTATAATAGAAACATTCGGATGATTGATTTCAGCAAGCCTTTTGCGTAGATAGCTACCCATTACCTCCGCATTTTCAGCCATCTTTTCGTCCTTCAATACTTGTAGTGATGCGATGGCGACTTTACAGGCCAGCGGGTTACCGCCGTAAGTAGAGCCATGTTCGCCCGGTTTAATAGTCAGCATTATTTCATCATCGGCCAGTACCGCTGATACAGGCATCACACCGGCTGAAAGCGCCTTACCGAGTATCAGTATATCAGGGTGAACATTCTCGTGGTCGCATGCCAGTATCTTACCTGTACGCGCCAGCCCGGTCTGTATCTCGTCTGCTATAAATAATACATTTGCTTCTTTGCATATAGCATATGCTTTAGACAGATAGCCTTCGTCCGGTACATCTACACCTGCCTCACCTTGTATTGGCTCCACCAGGAAACCAACTACATTCTTATCCTGTAATGCTTTTTCGAGCGCCTTTGTATCGTTGTATGGAATTACCTCGTAACCCGGAGTATATGGTCCGAAGTCTTTATTAGCTTCAGGATCGGTACTGAAGGAAATTATATTGATAGTGCGTCCGTGAAAGTTATTTTCACATACTATCACTTTTGCCTTGTTGTCTTCTACACCTTTCACACGGTAGCCCCAGTGGCGAGCCAGTTTCAACGCAGTTTCCACCGCTTCTGCGCCGGTATTCATCGGCAGCACTTTATCGTAGCCGAAATATTTAGTAATATATTCTGCAAATTCGCCTAATGCATCGCTATGAAAAGCGCGTGATGTCAAAGTAAGTTTTTCAGCCTGCTCGTAAAAGGCTTTCATCACTTTGGGATGGCGGTGCCCCTGGTTGAGTGCGGAGTATCCTGAAAGGAAGTCATAGTAACGTTTGCCATCAACATCCCATACATACACCCCCTCTCCTTTTGTCAGCATTACGGGCAACGGGTGGTAATTATGCGCACCGTATTTACTTTCGCGTTCTAATAGCCTCTGTGTCTCTTTCGAAGTATTTACTGTATTCATCATAATACGCAAAGTTAAGGAATATTATAGGAACGCTCCGGCTCGGGCACTGCAGCGGGCTCATACAGGTTCAGCTTATCCAGCTCTAACACAGTGGTGCTGCCGTCTTCAGAACTATAGAAAGCAGGCAGGAATTTTGCACCGTACACCATCTCTGCTTCTGTATATGATGATCGTTGTTGCACATTATTGGAAAACTGGTCGTCGAAACCACGGATGTGGTACATGATTTCAAAATCAGACTGCAACAACTCTTCTTTACCCATTTCATAAAACGGGCTGTCTTCGTTGATAAGATGTACAAGAGTCCAACTAAGCGCTAATGATGTTATCCTGTCAATCTCCAGCTTGGGGGTAAAGAACTTAGATACCTTTTTGCCATTCTCCGTTACACGCAGTGCAACAGTCATCTTGGCCTCTACATCTGTGATATGATTATTTTTGTACGAGGCTAAGCGTATCATCAGCGCCCTATATCCTTTATGGGGGGCAACAATAATGTTTTCGCTAAACTTCAGGTACGCTTTCGGCAAAGTGAATCGCCCGTACAGCAAACCTGTAACCATAGCAAAGGAAAGGATACCCACAAACGATTCTATTGCTGCTACTATATTGGCACTCAATCCTACAGGGCTGATGTGCCCGTAGCCAACGGTAGTCAATGTTTGCGAACTGAAGAAGAAAGCCTGCTGAAAACCATTGCTCAGGTCATTATTGTCTCCCACAATACCCTGCAGGTTTTCTACACCTACTATAATATATAGAAAGGCGAAAAAGACGTTGGTAACAGCATAAAACAAAAGGACTGATAGCAGGAACTTCCAGCTCTTCATACGTATCAATGTATGAAACAGGCTGATTTGCTCCCAGAATGGCAAACCTGTTTTGCGCAGGTTCAGGGTACCGTCTTTGTTGATCAGGCGCGCGCCCCTTACACCACTGGTGTTGCTGAAACCGGTGTTGTCAACCGTATTCGTTTTATTTCTGCGAAACCGATCTGCCATATGTTTTTTTAGACGCTTTGAATTCTATGGCCAGTGACACCAATAAGGTAACCACCAGTACAAGGCTACCTAAAAATAATACAATTGCATCGCTAAATAATGAATCGAGCAAATAATGAATAATGATAAACAATAAACCAAAAGCTATGAGCTTTACCGACCAGTTGACAAGAGGTATAATGTTATAGACCTTGGTATTCAGTACCCTTGCTGTGTGGTGCAGGTAATAGACACCCTGTATATAACTGCTGATAACAAAACTCAAAGCAATACCTGTGAGCCCTAACCACTGATACAGAGGGTACATCAGCGCACAAGCTACCAGCAAATCCAGCAAAGCGCCTATGTTAATGATACGTCCCTTATGCCTGTTTTGCAGTATCGATGTGAAGTTATATGCACGAAGCGGCACTATAAAAACTGTTACAGCGAATATGGGTATGGAGTCCGCATACTTTATCGTCAGCAGTACATGAAACAACTCCTCCCTGAACAGGAAGAGAAAAAAGAACAAGGGAAACACTACTGCGGACAATATCCTGGCCGTTTGGTTGGCTACCAGTATGGCAGATGGGTTATCGTCTTTCTTCTCACCCGATGCCAGTTGCAACAACGCTGCACTGCTGACCGCGCCCAGCAACAACGGCAGGAAAGGTATGTCGTAGGTACCATTGAAGTACATGGCAGACACACCGGCTGTAAACAATATGGAAATGATAAACTTATCTATCCAGGTAAACACGCGCTGCAATACGTCGTAGATGCCAATGTGCAGCCACAAAGAGCGGATATCAGTTTTTGTATATTTCTGTGCGGCAGGCGATGTCTGCGTTTTTGTAAATGAAGCGGAGCTTATTCCGGTAACCAACAGTTTCAGCCCTATCGGCAACAGGAGGTACAGGAATAAACTTTCTACACTATAGGCACCTGTAAGCACCCCATAATGCAACAACAGGAAAGCTGCAGTATACAACAAGTTCACCCACAGCAACAGGCTGAATTTACGGGCCACTATCAGCAATGTTTCTGATATAACATTGAGGCAATGCAGCAGAAAAAACAGGAATGCTATATATACATGCATGCCCGCAGTAGCATGATGTAAAAAAGCGAATGACGCTGCTACCGCAATCATCCATAACATAATGGCTATGTAATGCCCTGACCTCAAGGTAGTAAAGAGATACCTGATAAATTCCGGAGTATATGTGAGCAGAAATGCCGGGATGCCCAAGGTCGCCAAGGCACTTAATAAATAAAGCCGCACCCAGAAGTTCTGGTAACTGCCGTACAGTTCTTCGCTTGTATAACGAGAGAATACAATGACCACTATCAATGCAGCCAAGGAGGGGAAGAACCTTATCAGGAAGATGAGGAACGAATTACCGATCACGGTATTGCTATTCTCTGCTCTTTGCAAAAGCTTCACAATCAGCTTTGTTTAGTTCTTTGATGATGACAGCGGGGTTGCCTGCAATTACACAATAACCCGGGAAACTCTTTGTAACAACAGCTCCTGCACCAACAATGGTGAAATCTCCCAACGCCACCCCGGGCAATACAATCGCACCCATACCCAGCCAGCAAAACCGCCCTATATCAATAGGTGGAGCATCTGATGCCAGGCTGTTATTCACAAAATCATGATTAGCGGAAATGATACCCACATTCGGCCCCAGGTTGGTATAATCGCCGATGATTACACCATTCTGTGCATTGATATATACACAGGGTGAATCACCCGGAAAGGTTTCCTTTCCAATCTTCATCTTATGTGCATTGTGTATAGTAGCGGTATGGTGTACAGGCCATTTCACCCCGGCGTTCTGCCTGAATATCTTCCTGAACAGGAAATCTGTTATGTAAAAACCTGCGCTGTATTCTCTGCGCATACCAAACAGTTTCCTGACGATATTTGACGACCCGTTGTCCATCAGTTTATGCGGGCTTTTTACCACCCTTAACCGCCATGAATATAGAACCTGCAGCCGCTAATATCAGCAACAAGCTGGACACCATGGCAACCTTGTCACCAGTGTAAAACTTCTCCGGATGGAACTTGAACTCAATTTTATGTTCACCGGCAGGTATTTTTAATGCACGCAGCAGGTAATTGGCACGGTATATAGGTGCTTCCGTGCCATCTATGTACGCCTTCCAGCCAAATGGATAATAAATATCAGAGAATACCGCAAAACCATCTTTGCCGTTGTTAGACACATAGCTGATATTGTTCAAACCATATTCAGCCAGCTTTACATAGGCTGCACTGTCCTTGCCTGGTTGAAAACCATTCAAATCATTCTTATAGGTAGAACGCAATACTGCCGTTTGCTTAGGATTAAACTCCTGCATGCTCGTATCCGGCTGTTCACCAATATTACCTGCTTTCAATGCCAACATCTCATTATCAGCAGTTTCTTCCCATTGTATATTGTTTACAAACCATGCATTACCGCAAGCCTCACCATTGGGTATAGCTACAGGCTGGCCATTTGCACCTTGTGGCGAAATAATATATTTAGTGTTCAGCATGTTCAGCACCTGGCGATTGAAACCGGCACGCATGTGGATGTCTATCAGGTCCTGGTATACTTCCATCTTTGCAGGGCTATAGCCACCGACACATTTATGGTGCGCCGCCTGCATGGCGTTGTTAAACGGATCAACTGACAAATCGAGTACACGGTAATACGGGTCGGGGTCTTGTTTAATTTGCATATCTACCGGTCTTGGGGTGAACTGTGCTTCATACTGCTCAGGATCAATGTAGTTTTCTTCGCCCAGGTAGCGCGTATCTATTTTTACCAGGTCGATGGCTACAAGCGCCGCTATACCTATCACAGCATACTGGCCTTTAATTTTATCCTTGCTATATGCCCACAACAAACCCACCGCTAAAGCAATAAATACTGCGCTGAGTATGCCGGAATTCATGGCCATATCCGCCCTGTCCGACTGTACTGCACTCATCACCTTATTGGTAGCCTCTTCATTCTTGAACGATTGCATCAACTGTTCTTT
>JACFNS010000197.1 GCA_019454705.1 Taibaiella sp.
CTATTCCGCTAGGGCTGTTAGCCTGGCCACCCATATATATATACCCCTTTGCATCTATGGCCAATGCGGCGCCACCGTCAGCGTTATTACCACCATAATATGTGCCCCAGAGCCGCTGACCGTTGGTATTAAATTTTACCAGGAACGCATCATTTTTGGCGTGTCCCACCGGCCCGCCGCCATGCTGTGCCTGGTGGGCGCCTGTTGTGGCCACATTATTGGTGTCTCTTGTCATGCCGGTTGCATACACATTATTGTCACCATCGCAGGCAAGGTCATTTATTATGGTATTTTCGGCATAGTAACTGGCCCATTGCCTTATCCCGTGCATATTAAGCTTTGCAATAAAGCCATTGCCGCTTGAACCTGAATAGTTGGCTTGATGTGCGCCGCTGGTGGCTATATTGGCAGTACTGCTAGATGAGCCTCCAATATATACATTGCCACAACGGTCGGTAGCTACAGCCTGCAGGTTATCTTCGCCACTGCCACCATAATACGTAGCCCATTTAAGTACAGGGTCTATTACCAATGTGCCGGTGTAATTGCCAACTTCAAATGATAGAGTATTGCCGGATAATTTATAGGTGGAATTAACCTGCTGTTTAGTTTCTTTACAGTAGCTATACGGTACATCCTCGGTAATAGTACCAAAGGGTGTAGTAGCCACCAACACACCATCCACTAATTTCACCTCCGTAGCCCCTTCGTACCGTAGTTGTATATCGGCGGGGTTGCCGCCGGGGTGGACTATGAAGTCGTATTTGATATTGGATGTTTGATATTCGATATTGGATTGCAGATTGTTTTCTTTCGGGTTTTGACTTTTGGGTTTTGACTTTGACTCGGTGTACAGTAGAAGGTCTATATTCGGATAAATGTCTTTGTAAATTACTCTCTGAAACCCCCTCGCACTCGCACCATTCTCACCCGTATGTGCCAGGTAGTAGTTTTCATAATACCCCGTCGGCTCCTCAAATATCACCTCTGCGTTTTTGTTCGCGCCCACGAGCTTAACGTCCATCCTGTAGATTTCCACTTCGGATTTTGTCCTGCGCGAGTTTTGCCCCTCTATCTCCCCTAAAAGGGAGGACCCATTATAACCTCCCCTCTTGGGAGGGGTTGGGGTGGGTTCACTCGCGCCGGATAAAATTCCCCCTTTGAAGGGGGTGTCCCCGAACGGGGACGGGGGATGTCCACTCGCGCCGGACTCACGACTTTCTTCGCCCGCCGTAGCCTCGGCGAAGGAGGGGCGACTCCATTGATAATGAATCTCCCCATCCCCCACAAACATCGTTACTCCGTTCGCTTCTAACTTCACATCTATATCCTTTCGCATAGCACCATGCTGGTCTGTAATCTGGCCTTTGTTTTCCAATATCTGTATATGGTTATTATCCTTTGCTGAAATAGAAGCGGGCAAGAGTAAAAAAAGTATATAACCTACTTTAAGTTTCATGTATCATTGTTATTTTGAGCGAACTAAAAAATCAGAAAAACATATAGGAGGCAATTATAAAGTTAAATATTTCTTTACAATAATCAAGGCTGGATGATGATACATTAATAAATTAATATGTATTTTAGTAGATAGATTTCCTATACACCTTATTATGTTTTTCAATTATTGAACATAATACACATTGCTATGACCAACACCGAACAAACTATCGGACTTAACACCATCCTGCACGTATTGGGCAATTTCTTCCGCATACATAGAATATTAAAAGGAGATAAGCAGGCTACTGTCTCTCAAGCCATAGGCGTGTCGCAGGGTGTGCTTAGCCAGGTGGAGCAAGGTATATACCGGGCGTTAACTATTTCACTGGTAATGCGCCTGCTGGCTTATTATGGCCTTGAGCCGGGAGACCTGGCAGAGGAAGTGATAGAAAGGCTACATTTTTCTTCTGTGGATACAGCCGAATCAGGCAATTGAGGCCTACACAGTTTTTTAGTATTAAAATTTGTAACAACAAAATTGTATTTTATTGTTATTAACTAAACAAATAATTTATTGCTCACAGCAATAAATTACCACTGCCGCTTAACAAAGCTCCGCCTTAAACAGCCTTACCTTAGTGCAGTAATTCTTTTTTTAATATTAAAACTCATAAGTATGAAAAAGATCATAACACGGTTATGCTGTACACAAAAACTTTCCACCTTTTTATTGTTCTTGCTGCTCACAGGCCATTATGCTGTTATGGCGCAGCCCAATATTGTGGACGCCCAGAGACAATCCAGTCCTACTAGTGGTTTACCATTAGGGCCAAGCGCTAATACATCCACATACAATGTGGACGGGGTTGATATACTAAATACCGATATGCTGGAGAACACTGCAGATAACAGTACATCGACACCATTTTTAACAGCTATTGTATGGGGGAATGCAACGGGGTTAGACCCTAACATTATTCGAAACGGCTTGTACGTTGAATATGACCAGAACCCCGCTAACAGTGCATACGCTTCTTTGCCCAATTCAGCCAAAAATCCTGATGTGGTACTTGGGTACTACGACAATGGAGGTAACATCGTCTGGAAAGCTGCTGTGGTTTATGAAGACGGGGATAATATTTATCTTGAAGTATATACCATCAACAATGTCGGGTCAGGGACTATCACACTAACAGCCAATGGGAATAACCCCATACCCATTACCGACCAAAGTGCTATGAGCAACCCAAATGGAGAAGCGCATTGGCCGCATATTGACCTATTTGCAGAAAATGATTATACCACCTACCAGACATCTGCTGAACCTTATATGTTTGATTTTATAGTGGTATGGCAGGAAAACATTTCCAGCACATGGGAAATACAATCTGTAACAGGTGATTTAATTAACGTGGCAGCTACCTACCAGACTGCTACGCATTATAAAATTGCTGATGGTATATATCCTGATGTTGCCGCTGTTGCTACCCAGCCTGCCCAGCCGGGTTTTTCTCCATCCGGTGATGACTCTGCTTACGTGACCTATTTATCGGACGACCAGACGGAATTATATTTAGCCTCCGGCATAGCAGGCACCAGCACCTACAATGTAAACCAGCTTGAGTCCGGGGCGGATGAGATACTTCCCCCACGGGTGGAAGGCACATTGCTGTTTGATGCTGTCGCCGGTGGTCAAGGGGAACCATCCGTAGTAGTGGTAGCGTCAGTTGATTCCCCTTCAGTAGCCAATTTTGCAGTTAATGCGTATGCATATAGGCTCAACAATGGCCCTCCAACGTTAGCAATTACCCCCATCCACATGTCTACTGACCCGAGCGGCAATGGCAATGGCTTTGACAGCGACGATAACCTCATGCCCGTGGTTTGCGGCACCAATGATATAGTACCACTTGGTGGAGGAAGTCTCCCCGGCAGTAGCGTGTTTACGGTGGCTTACTACAGCACATATACCAATGACGCACAAATGACCAGCACTACTGCGGGCGACTATTGGGGCAATGGAATAGATGGCACGGCCGGTATAACTCCATCGGGAAATTTCTGTGAAGTAAATTATGAAGACCTTCAAACAGGATTTAGCACAAGCACATTACCTGCTATTGCAGTAACCAACAGCAGCAATACAGGCCATGACCTGGTTACCGTATGGTTTGGCGGTAATGGAGATGAAGTGAGGTATAAATATAATGGCACGACGATTTATAATTTCAAGCCTGGCAAACCTGCAAGTGTAATGAACACTGCAAAGAACGAATATACCGTGTTCCCCAATCCGGTACGCAATACCTTGTACATCAACAATGCCGCAGGAGCAGACTAT
Source organism: Taibaiella sp. (assembly GCA_019454705.1). GTDB lineage: Bacteria > Bacteroidota > Bacteroidia > Chitinophagales > Chitinophagaceae > UBA5543. The sequence continues at coordinate 3,785 of JACFNS010000197.1, forward strand.
AAAGTCATGGATATTACCGGTAGGGTATTGTCAACAGGAAAAGTACCAACTACTAACGCAATGTTGGAGGCTCAAACACTTGTTCCCGGAATATATATCCTGCAACTTAGCAGAGATGGATATACGGAAAAACTGAAATTTGTGAAGCAGTAAAAGCCAAAACATACACCTAGTCATGGAAAAACCTCCCAGTCATCAGGGAGGTTTTTTGATTTTATAATATGTAATCAGAATACCACAGACAAACAACGCAGTTACCCATAATCATACTCATCAATTCTTTCATCCTCTGAAAGAAAAAAGCCCGGCGTAAAAACGCCAGGCCTAACACACTGTGTATTTAACCCATGTTCACAGTTATTCTTTCCCATCCTCACCGCTTTGCACGCCAAGGATATAGTCTACCGCCTTCTGCGCTGCCGTGCTGGCAGTAAAGATGAACCTCCGGTCATTTTTTAGCGCACTTAACCAACCCTGGATATACGCCGTGCTCTGTTCTAATTCGTCAGTAATGCCGACATGCGACTGCAGGTAGCAAGACCCGATCTCAGCCACCAGTTCTTCCAGTGAATACGGGTCGGAGCCAAACTCGGCCATTTCAATAAGTCCTTGCCTGTTTACCCTGCTGTGATGCCCGGTGCTATGCACCAACTCATGAAAGAGCGTGGAATAGTATGCGTCACTGTTTTCAAAGCTTTGCATCTTAGGCATGTTCACATAGTCTTTGAGGGGATCGTAATATGCCCGTTGTTCCTTGTGTTGAAGTTTTGGCTTGTGTGGCATACCCTCAACCACCTTTTCACACGCAACTATGGGCTTAATATCCCGTGAGAACATGGGAATGAGATTTTCAGGGATATTCTCACACTGGGCAATGTTAAATACCGTGTAGTAGCGGAGGATGGCACGCTTCTTTGGTTCAGTGTCTTCCTCATCCGGTTCCTGTTCTTTGTCTGAATAGTTGTAGTACACGACCAGGTGTGGTTTTACATCTGGTTTAATAGAGCCGCCTATGTCTTTTAACTGCTTAGAAGTTAGAAAGACATTGTACTCGTACCCTGCCATAGCCAGGAGCATGAGGTTAATACCCCGGTAGGGACGTTTCGATACCAGGTTGGTAGGAATACCTGCATCTGCCCAGGGTTTTCGCCACGGTACTGTTCCCTGTTCCAGTTTCTCCATGATTTTCTCCGTAATGATTGCATACACGTCCTTGCGTGCCTTTGATTGTGTTGCCATTTGAATAGCTTTTAAATTGTGAAAGAATACATTTACTTGTATTCAGTGTAGGAGAAGCGCGGTGGATTGGTAAGGCAGAAAAAGTTGCTGGATTCGTCAAATTGTACTTTCATGACAAAAGCAGCCTGTTGGCTGCCTTTGCGGTATCTGCTACTTTTTTCTATATGCCATCTCAGCTACAAGGATGGCTTCAAACATACGGGTGTAGTATCTGTATGTTGCTTGCTGTTCTTTTATACATTCTCGCGTAAAGAGTGGATACCTCTCACGTATATAAGCCGCTATCCCCTCATGTATATTCTTCCCCCTGCCATGACAGTAGTGATATATGTCCATAAGGTTGAACCGATAGATTCCTAATCCAGTAGCTTCTGCACATGCACATATCTTTTCAGTTAGGTTTAGTAATGCAGGAGAACTACGGATTGGATCAGGAGATTTTAGGGCAATGGATGTAATGGTATAGGTGGTGCAGTATGTAGATATAGCTTCGGTAATGGCTTGTTCTTTCT
>JACFNS010000198.1 GCA_019454705.1 Taibaiella sp.
GGTATGGGCCTGGGCTGGTGGCAGGTGAAACAAGTCTTTACAATCGGCTTCCAATACAAATTATAAACGGTATATTTGAGCGAATAGCTTAGTAAGCACATGTCAGAAACTTACCAGATAAAACTGCCCCAGTTTGAGGGCCCGTTCGACCTGTTGTTGTTCTTTATAGAACGCGACGAACTGGATATATACAACATACCCATCCACAAAATCACCAAAGACTTCCTGGAGTACATCCATAAACTGGAGGCCCTGAATATAGAACTGGCCAGTGAGTTTATCCTGTTCATATCTACCCTGATGCGCATAAAAGCCAAAATGCTGCTGCCGCGCAAAGAACTGGACGAACAAGGAAATGAAATTGACCCCCGCCAGGAACTGGTAGATAAGATATTGGAATACAAGCGTTTCAAAGAGGCATCGGAACAAATGATTGTATTGGAAGCCGAGCGCCTGCTGCAGCAAAAGAGGGGCAATATCAAGAAAGAACTGGACTCGTTGGGTGAAGAATATAGTGAGGGCACGGAGATACAGACAATAACCATGTACAAACTCATGCAGGCCTTCGAGCGTGTCATGAACAGGTACAAGGACCGTACCGACAAACCCCAACACGTAGTAGTTAAATATAATTACAGCCTGGAAGGACAGAAGACATATCTCGTAGAGCATATCAAGTCGAATACCCGTGTTGCATTCGAAACTATCTTTTCCCAATGCGAAAACCGCATACATGCCATATTCACCTTCCTGGCTATGCTGGAGCTGGTGCAGATGAAATATCTGACATTGCTGATCGGCAGCGGCAGGAACAATTTCATTATAGAGTGGAACACAGACGCTCCTGAAACTATGCCGGACAACTCCACTGACAGCTATACAACCAAACTGGAAACTGACGAAGAAAGTAACGGCCAGGGTGAATAGACACTATTGATTCCTGATAACTGCACCCATGATATAAATATCCGATTCTATATCCACGGGTGTGGTTTGTCCTGTTATATTCATATTACCTGACAGTTGCTGGGATATTTTGCCGCTGACCACCAGGCCGCTTTTTATATCTATTTCCATTTCGCCGCTTTGCATGCCTTTCAGCTGCATATCGCTGTCTTGGGTTTGCGATGCATTATCCGAAGTGATTCTGCCTTGCAGCTCTACATGAGCAATGCCTTTTTTTATTGATACCAATTGGTACCTGTTCCTGACACGCACATTGGCAAAACCTACAGAAGTGGCATAAGAACGTTCCCAAATACTACCCTCTTCTACAGCTACACCCGGATAAACCTGCAGTACGTGCAACATGATTTTTCGGATGGAACTATCGTCAAAACGATAAGCCCCTCCCCCTTCGCTACGGGTTCTGTTAACAGGTTCGGATGCCAGAACCTCCCCTTTGGGTGAAACCACCATTTTAAAATTCTTATCAATCAGGTTGCGCAGGTCTTCGTACATCGGGTCGGTGCCATTATCGTTTTCAGAATCATAGTCCAGGGAAAACAACTGGTTGCCCGAGCTCATGGTTATCCGCTCATAGGTAACTGAAACCGTATTCTTTCCAGGTGACACACCCACTACCCTGTAGGCATTAGTAAGGGTCATATTTTGGTGAATATGGCTTTATCTTTTTCTATCTCCTGTGTCAGCACTATATTATTCTTGATTGTGTACCTGTAAGAGGAATCGGGCAATAAATTGAATATCAACTTAGTAGGCCCCACCACTTCTTGTGTCGCAGCAGGCTCTCCACACCCTGATATACAGAATGAAAACACCGTAATTACGCACAATAATGTTTTACAGATATTCATATTAACAACTGCGTTGCCGCTATTCAGGTGCAATATATATATGCAGCTACAAAATAGCGCATCGAACATTGCATTGCAAAAAAAGAAGGCCCTTTTTAGGGCCTTCTCATAGGAATTTGTTGATTTTATCTACCTAACCAATGTTGTCTCGCCTTTATAAGTTTCTACAAAACCATCAGGATAGGCCACTCTTATGAGATAACTATATGTTCCCATTTCCTGTGGTACACCCTTCCAGGTGCCATCCCAGCCACGCATATGGTCATTTGTATTGAATATTTCCTGTCCCCAGCGGTTGAACACACGGAACTCCAAGATACGCTGGAATGTCAGGTTCGTTATCTTGAACATATCATTCTTACCATCACCATTGGGGCTGAACGCACTAGGTACAAACAGGTTGTCACGCTTGTCTACTATTACATGCAGCGTGTCAAACGCACGGCATCCGTTAGCTGCAAGGCCACCCACTATATACTTCGTATCCTCCGTAGGACGGGCTACCGGGTAAGATATGTTCGGGTTGTTCAGCGATGATACAGGACTCCAGTTATACATCCTCGCTCCGCTTGCCAACAACTGGAAGCTCTGGCCATATTTAACCACCGTATCACCTTCGTTCAGTATCCTTACATCGGGCAGTGGCAATATCTTTATGCTCATGTCCAGTGTATCGTAGCACCATACGCTGTCTGATACTACTATCTTATAGTCTGTAGTGCGTTTAGGACCAATGAAGGTGTAACCTTTGGTCGGCTCATCTACGCTGGTAGGCACTATAAACTCTCCGTTTTCGTATTCATACCACTTGAAGTAATGGCCGCCGAATATCACGAAGGGTGCCTTATCGCCCAGGCACAATGAGGTGTCTTCAGGCTTGATGCGCATGTCGTTTTTGGGTATATATACATCCATGGTATCGCGCATGATACAGGTACTGCGGCCAATGGTCTGTACTATAAACCTGCCGGACTCCGGCACATAAGCCAATGGTTGTGCAATGGTAGAATCAGAAAGCAATTCTCCTCTTGTCCACCTGATGTCAAACGGCAGCGGATCTGCCTCGCAGGCAAAGAACTTAAATACAGGGCGGGCGTTAGCAATTGTTATGCCATCAGCTTTGCCGGTGCCACATACACTGCTCACACTGGCATCTGCGGGTTTATAAGACAACCCGGCGGGATATGATGTGGATGCATATTTAATAACAGGAACGGGATTGGCAGGATTACAAGGCTGAGCTACGGAGCTGCTGTAGCATATCTGGATAATCAGGTTCTTGGTTGTATCCCAGTTGTATGGTGTGCCGAATTTGAAGTCATTCCACCCATCAGGCAGTGTAACTGCCGATGATGAATAAACCTGGGTCATACCAAAGTTTTCAAATCCTTCTTCCTGGTTCAATTCAGCCTTATCAGTACACTTCATAGAAATGGAGAAGTTGCTGTACTCATGCGTGGCTGTAGTATTACCTGCTATTTCAAAAGCAAGCCCACGGATGGTAGCAGAACGCATACCCCATAGCCATATATCTTCTTTCTTTACCAGGTACTCTTTTTTAGCAGTTTGCAAGTGCTGGTACATAACAGGGGTGGCGTTGCCCACTGTGTCGTAAAACGCCTCACCATATACAGGCGAACCATACATTATCAGTTCCTCCGGTGTGTTGCATATAGTGGGATTACCTATACCGCAGGGCACATTATTCAACGGTTTTTTTCCTTTAATAAGAGCTACCAATTGCAGGTAGCCGGGTTTACACATCACCAGCGCATCTTCAGGGTTTACCGGGTTTTTCGGGGTGATGGTCACCATGTTGCTGGTATCCAATGAAACATACACCGTATCACGATTGCGACATGTGCCGGTCAGGTCTATAGTGGATACTATATATCCAGCATTTTTAGGATAAAACACTGTATCTCCACCATTGACAAAAGGATAGCTGATGAGTGGATTATGAATATTCAATGTATTGAAACCAACCACAGGCCCGCCATCTGTTGTACTCCAGGTTACTCTCAGGTTCTCAGTACCTTTTACAAATAATTGTACCGGCTGGGGATTTAATTCACAAATTACCTGGTCAGGCCCAGCATCTATTCCTGGCACAACCTGTATCAATATCACTTCATTAGTGGTTAATACTATCGGTTGGTCTTGTGTACAGGTTGAATCAACTGTTGTTAGCACCAGCATATGCTGGCCATAATCAGCTGTGGTGGGTTTCCACTTGAAAGTTCCTGTTACTTTATCTGTTTGCTCGCCTGCCAAAGTCAAAGTGGCACCGGTGAATAATGTCAGATCCGCACGCATGTACAATTCATTATCCGGATTTTTAGTCCACCCGTTCATAGTGAATGTAAATTCTGATTCAGGACATACGTACACAACATGGTCAATTTTACCTGTCGGGTCATTTCTCTTTACGGGTACCAGTGTCGCATTGTTCACATTCTGTGCTATGGAATCCATCTCAGGCGGGGGTGCTGTACAGGGTAAGACAGCAATCTGCACATCTCTTAACACATAACTACTTTTATCATTAGCCTTAAATGACAATGTATATTTACCTGTAAGGGTGGGAACAAAGGTAGCCGTACCTGTTGCATTGTTCAGGCTATATCCATTAATAGGCCTGTTAACACTATAACCTGCGGCATATACTACCGGTGTTGTAGCATTTGTCAAAGGTGCGGTCGTCACTACGTTTACCCTGTTGGAATCCCATGGATCCGGATCCCACGGTAAGTTCAGGTACTCATATTCCTGGTTAACACATATATAGGGCAGTGGATTGGACAGGAGCTTTGGCGTATTGTTATAAAAATTGGTCAATACATCCATCCCTGCCTCAATATACAAAGAACCCAAAGTTGCCAGGTTTACACTTGTATTACGTGCACTGGACGACCACCAGAACTTCCAGTCTTTTTGTCCTGAAGGCAGGGTAATTGTAGCCGTGTAAGTCCTGCTGCGATAGGCAGGCAAGTGGTCGTTTGTAGCAACATGGCACTGACTTATGGCAGAGAACGCAGGACATAACTGGTCGACAATATTTATGCCCGGACTTGTCATGTCCACAAAATGCTGCCCGCTACCATCATTCTCTGATTCGTAAAACAAGCGTTCTGTCGCACCCGTAGTAAGGCCGCAGTCGCAGGAAGAATAGGTAATCATTGTTACTTTATAGGTGTAATCGGGCACAGGATTGCAGATATCCACCCCTACTCCTGCATATTCAATGTATATGTCTGCAGCAGCAAGATGACATGCTTTTGACTGGTTATAAAATACACTCAGCAGCAAAAAAAATACACCTGAAAATATCTTTGCCGTGGTTTTGCTCATTTCCATAGTATTATCTGATTGTTAATAATTAAGTAATTCAAATACAATGTTCTATGAGAAAAGACATCACACAAGTATTTCAAGTTGGGTAATTATACATTTTTAGTTTTCGCATTCTTTTTACTTAATATTATCAACAGAATTATTAACTATTGGTATCATCACATGAATAAAAAAATGGCTTCCTTATCTTTTAAGGAAGCCATTTGAAAAAATATTAATTACCTCTTATTACCTTATCAGGGTTGTTTCACCCTTATAGGTTTCTACAAAACCATCAGGGTATGCTACCCGTATCAGGTAAGTGTAACTACCCATCTCCTGGGGTTTACCCT
>JACFNS010000199.1 GCA_019454705.1 Taibaiella sp.
GGCAATTCTATTCAGTATAAACAATCCCGGCTCTCCGCCAGCCAATATCTGCCTGTCTACCAAAGAACAGAAGCTATTTATAGTAACCTCGTTCGAAGAAACTTTTACGGGGTAAACATCATGCAATGCATATTGCCCTTGAATGGTATCGTAACGCAGCTTATTAATCTTGCCACTCTTATACCCTATCCATATATCGTCCTTTTCATCTGCATATATGGCCCTTACATAGTTGTCTGATATCTTCCCCGAAATATTGTGTTGTGTATATTTTCTGAACCTATACTTCTTCCGGTTTATTTTATATAACCCCGAGTTGGTTCCCAGCCATAATATTCCGGACATGTCCTCTATCATGCAATTGAGTACCAGATCGGGGTTATAACATTCATTATCACTGATTATAAAGCTGTCAAGCAGTTCATCCTGCCTCCCATATTCATTGATGCTTACGCCATCTGTAAAATAATACCTGCCACGTTTTGTATATAACAACCTGACCGGCAGCCGTGATGATATGTTTCCCGGTACCGGCATCGTCTTTTCCACAATTCCGTCGCAGATATTTACCCTGTTAAAACCGTAGGCTCCGTTGGCAATAATGGTTTTATCAATTGAAAAGCCACGCTGTATACCCGGCGGTAATCCTTTCTCAACGAGTGGGGTAACCAACCTTTTTGAGATCGTATAATACAGTAGCTTTTCTGTAGTTAAAGCAACCAATGTATCGCTACCGCACTGTCCCAGGGCCAATACCGGCACTGAGCTGACACGCATTGTATCAATATCCGGGTACACCCTCACCAACCTCCCGTTAACGTCGCCTAACCAAACCCGCCCCATATTATCTTCAAAAAAGCAATTGACTTTTGAAAGTTTAGGATTTATTTCAGGATACACACGAAAGGATTGCGTCGTCCTGTTATAGCAGCTTACCATTCCGCCCCTGGAGCCTATCCATATATTTTTCCTGCTGTCTTCATAAAGCGTTTCAATGGCATGAAACCAATTCGCGCTGATGCTTGTATCAAATACGTTCTTGTGCACCGTCATCAGGTTGCCGCTATATTCACACAAGCCATTGTACGTGCCTATCCAGATGCTTCCTTCACTATCTTGCAACAGGCTTAAGACTATATTATGTGGCAGGCCATGCCCGGTGGTTATCAACTCATGGTTTTGGGATGACGGCTGAGCATAGCAAAAGAAGCAACCCAAGGCAAGCATTGCCGAAAATAGATATTTGTAAGCCATGGTGCCTTTTGTTTTAAATATAACCGATTCCCGGCAATATTTATATTCTTGTAGTATTTGTTACAGGCTCTTACGCAAAACATTTATTGTTAAAGAATTGCCATTGTTTATAGGCGTATTGGCTAAGGTTTCGACAGGGACTATTAACTTAGCGCCCAAATTATTCATCCGCATTGGATAGCCACTGTACATACATACCATATGAGCAAACAGGTTTCTTCAGCCCATTAGTGACTGATTACCTGGCTCAAAGTAATAGTTTACAGCATTTTTATACTTATAGCCCTGACGAGGCAGGCATACGGAAGGCAATAACTGAGAGGGCTAACTATCCCGTTAACCGCATAGTACTTGTCACAACTTTGCAGGAGCAATATAGCCATCTTGAATGTTGCAAAGCTGTCACAGATAACATTGCAGCACTGGCCAATGAAAATACATTCTCTGTCTGTACAGCGCACCAGCCCAACCTGCTGACAGGCTACCTGTATTTTATATATAAGATTGCACATGCCATACAGCTCGCCAATCATCTGAATAAAACGTACCCCGACAAGCACTTCGTACCCGTGTACTACATGGGCAGCGAGGATAATGACCTGGATGAACTGGGTACCTTCCGCTACGGGGCGAAGAAATACATATGGGATGGCAACGGGCAACAAGGCGCGGTAGGGCGCATGCAATCCCATAGCTTGAAAACATTGCTGGATGATTTGTTCAAAGTGCTGGGCCCGCCGGGTGAATATACCGCGCAATTGAAAGACATATTGCAGCAGGCATACCTGCATCATAATACCATTGGCGAAGCTACCAGGTACCTGGTCAACGAATTGTTTGGCCAATACGGCCTCGTAGTACTGGACCCCGATGATGCAGCATTCAAAAAAGAAATACTGCATATAATAAAAGATGACCTGCTGCACCATACCGCCAATGGCATTGTCAGCAGGCAGGCTGCACGCCTGGCAGAGCAATACAAATCGCAGGCATACCCCAGGGATATTAACCTGTTTTACCTGCACGACAACCTGCGCGAGCGTATTGAAAGGAGCGGTGATAAATGGGTAGTGCTGAATACGGATATTACATGGACTGAAGAGGAATTGATAGATGAACTGGAAGCTCATCCCGAACGTTTCAGCCCCAATGTAATATTGAGAGGGCTATTGCAGGAAAGCATATTACCCAATGTGGCCTTCATAGGTGGTGGTGCGGAGGTGGCCTACTGGCTGCAACTGAAAGAACTGTTTACTCACTATAAAGTGTTTTATCCCGTTATAATGCTCAGGCAATCTGTACTGTGGATAGAACCCAAAGCCGTTGAGCTACAACAAAAACTCGGCATTACTACACAGGAATTATTTAAGCCTTATGAAGAACTGGCCAAAGCGCATGTGAGTGATAATAGCCAACACAACCTGTCAACCGCTACTGAACAAAATACATTGGAAGCTGTTATAAAACAGTTAAAAGATAAAGCCGTATCGCTGGACCCTACGTTGGCGGCATCTGCTGAGGCAGCGCTGGCTAAGATAAAGCACCAACTGGCGGTACTGGAACAGAAAATGCTGAGGGCTGAAAAACGGAAACATGAAACGGAATTGCAGCGGATAGCGAAGCTGAAGAACATGCTGTTTCCGAACAACAGTTTGCAGGAGCGCATCGAAAATTTTATAGAATACTATCCGCTGCATGGGCAGGCGTTTATAGATATTATAGTCCGCTGCATAGCACCGCTGAAGAATGAGTTTCTTGTGATAGGCAGGGGTGGTGAACAAAGCAAATTGTAATTGATTGTGGTTTAATATATTTGCAAAGTATAAAAACTGATATGATGAAAAAGTTTTTGTTGATAATGCTCGCATTTTTACCTGTAGTGGCTATTGCACAACCCGGCCCGCTGGAGGTTGACTTGGGTATCAAAGCCGGTATGAACTTTACCCGCATGAGCGGCGGCACATGGTCTGGTGGATACCGTTCGGGAGTGCTTGGTGGCGCCTTTGCCAGCGTAGGGGTTAAAAAGATTGCCGGCCAGGCCGAAGTACTGATAGGTACCACGTCTTTCACGGGTAACGGAGGTGTGTTTAAGACAGCCGGCCTGCTGTTGACACCCGGCGACTCTTCCTCAAACGGCAACTTCTCTGCCACCTACCTGCACATACCCTTGTTGCTTAACCTGAAATTGTTTGGCAACGCCTCCATACAGCTCGGGCCGCAGTTTTCATCACTGCTCAGCGTGAATGATAAAGATAAGTTCCTGAACCAGCCTGCCGCCAATATCTTTGGTGAAAGCGACTTTGCCGGTGTGGTGGGTATTCAGCTGAACCTGCCCCTGAAACTCAACGCGGGCGTACGATATACCTTCGGGCTGACGGACCAGGCTGCCAACGCACCGGGTGTTAACGAGGCGTGGCGGTTATCTACTATACAGTTGCATTTAGGTTTCTCCTTTTTATAAATCATTCATATTATAAGTTTTTACAGGCAGGACTAACAATCCTGCCTTTTGTTTTAATTTTCATTTAGCATCCGCAATAAGCTATTATCTTTGCCCACACATGAAGCATTTACCCAATTTGCTGACACTGGCCAACCTGGTAAGCGGGTGCATTGCCATTGCCTTTATCCTCAATTCGCAGCCGTTTGTATCTTCTTTCAATGGCGGTGAATACTGGGTGTTTGGTACCGAGCAGGCGTATATTGGCGCACTGTTCATAGCACTGGCGGCACTGTTCGACATGCTGGACGGCTTTGCAGCAAGGGCGCTGAAAGTGTTCTCCCCCATCGGCAAAGACCTCGACTCCCTGGCAGACGTGGTATCCTTCGGTATAGCGCCATCTATGATACTCTTCAAAATGCTGTGGGCCAGCTATATGGCAGAGCCCTACGCACTGGACGTGGACATGAGCGCCATGATACCTGCCTTCATATTTGTAGCAGCGGGTGCTGTAAGGCTGGCGAGGTACAATGTATCACACGCATCGCAGCAAAACTTCTTCAGGGGTATGCCCATACCTGCTGCGGGATTATTCATAGCATGTTTACCCTTAATCAACTGGTACAACCCCATGGGCATAGGTACCGCCCTGCAAAGCAAGTGGGCTATATATGCCATAATAGCCCTGTTTAGCTGGCTGATGCTGTCGGGCATACGCTTTATCAAGTTCATCCCCTCGCGGTTCAGCATGGCTACTATATGGCCGCAACTTGTGATGGTAGCTGTTGGCGTAGGCGGATGGTTTGTACTGCATGTAGCTATTATACCCGTCATCTTTGTATTGTATATAATATTGTCATTTATTCATAAACCAAGCGAAGCGTAAATAAGAACAGTGATGAAATACATAGCGCACATAAATGTAATGCCCCTGAAAGAACTGCTGGACCCCCAAGGCAAGGCTGTAAACAACAGCCTGCACAACCTGGGCCTGGAGCAGGTGAACGGCGTACGCATAGGCAAACACATAACGCTGAACATAGAGGCAGGCTCTAAAGACGAGGCCCAAAGCATTGCAGACAACGCCTGCAAAAAACTGCTGGCCAATCCCGTGATGGAGCAATACGACATCTCAATCATCGAAGGCTAATCTTATTGCGACCGGAGAAGGACATACGGCTGTACCTGGTACCGTCGCCTATAGGCAACCTGGGCGATATCACTTATCGTGCCGTAGAGGTGCTACGCAGCGTAGATGCTATACTCTGCGAAGACACGCGCACCAGCTCCGTGTTGCTCAACCACTACAATATACATAAGCCGCTATACCCACACCATCAGCACAACGAACACAAAACACTGGAAAAGGTACTGGAGGAACTGCAGGCCGGCAAAAAGCTGGCCCTGCTGACTGATGCCGGTACCCCCGCCATATCCGATCCCGGCTTCCTGCTGGTGAGGGAGTGTGTGCGGCAGGGCATAGAGGTAGAGTGCCTGCCCGGTGCAAGTGCCGTACTGCCCGCACTGGTGCAATCGGGGTTGCCGGCCAGCAGCTTTTGTTTCGAAGGCTTTCCACCGCAGAAAAAGGGCAGGCAGACCTTCTTCAAAAAGCTGGCAGATGAAGAGCGCACCATTATCCTGTACGAGTCGCCACACCGGCTGGTAAAAACCCTGCGCGAAATGGCGGAACATCTGGGTGCTGACCGTCCCGCCGCCGTATGCCGCGAGTTGACCAAAATGTTTGAAGAAAATAAAAGAGGCACCTTAGAAGAAGTATATCAATATTTC
>JACFNS010000200.1 GCA_019454705.1 Taibaiella sp.
ATTGACTTGTCCATTGTTTACTGTTTTTGATGTAAACTCTTTTCAGGACAAGACATTTGGAACAATTTCTGCCCGTGCAAGCGCTTTATCCAATATGCAAAGAACTTCTGCCGCCATATTTATGGTGGTTATGCTACATCAAATATACGTAAAATTGTTGAATATTTACACGATGTAATCAAGTTATAAATGCAGTTTGGGCGTTACAAACGCCTGTCCGTTGCATCCTCGCTGCAAGCGAGGACGAGTGCGGGGTGTAGCTGGAATTTGTTGCTAAAAAACAGATCTTAATATTTGGCTGCATTACTGCGCTTTGTTAATTTACATGAAAACCACCTCTATGAATCGCATACTACTCACATTGTCGGCCTTAGCCCTTATGCTTACAACAAGTTGCCGCAAAGAATATAATTGTTACTGTACCACATACCTGGATGATAAAGCCGTATCGGCGAACAATTGGACAGTCAACGGCAAATGGCATAAAGCAAAAGAACGCTGCGATGAAAAGGGCATAAAAACAGAAAAATTTCAGCGAACAACATCACACAAGCTGTAATATATTTGATGGTACCATAATTATAGATTAATGTGAACTCTTTTATAAATCAACAAATTTGCCATCTTCGCTGTGCATACGGACACTATATCCAACTGCCGGGTGCGGTATAAAAAAGGATGTTTTATGAATAAAGTAGTTTTTGGGGTTATAGTTGCAATGGCATCAGCTATTATTTGCTTTGCAGGTGATAAAAACGGAAGTACCTACAATAAACCTCCCGAGCATCTTTCTTTGAATGAGTTTCTTCCAATATGGTTTAGCAGTCAGGAAAAAATAAAATATAACAGGAACCTGGTAAAAGTAAAGCAAGACGATACATTTTGCTTTTTCTCACTATCATGGCTACCTGAACGGCCTGCTTATAAAGTTAGAACTGGTGACTTAAACAAAATTGATATTGACCATCTTGATGTCTTTGCTATTCATGCGCAATTTCAGGAACAAGTTGTACCTGCTGAAGATAAAAAACGTGCTCGCGGCAACGGATGTACGGGAGGATCTGTGGGTGGAGGCTATGATTACCGATATATTGAGGACAAAAATGCAATGGAAATAAACTATCGTTTAAAAGCTAATTGCGATTTTATAATCAGGCTAATAAATAAATCTTACACTGCGGAATATAGTTTTGAAACCGGTGAGTTTATAAAGACTGATGAGCATGAAATAAGGAAGAAAAAGTAGGTTCGTAATTAGACGAGTAGGCTTCTGATTGGTACGGTCACAAGACCGACCAAATGGGAAATTTGCTATGTAGCTGGAGGCTACGTCGGATTTGTGAACGTATAATAGTGGTATTAAACGCTAAAACATTATGGCAAGGGAACACTTAGAATTAAATTCCTTTCAGAAAAATTATTTAGATAAGGTACGACAATTGGAGCCAAGCGACCCATTTTTACCCTGGAATAATAGAATTGTTATACCAGGTGCAGGAATTCTGGCTGTAGGTTGGACTAATGATAATTATATTCTTGTGATATCCAATGATGGCTATGCCGTATTTGATCCAATAAATGGTACGCCTAAAGTTGAAATGAATAGGTTAGGCACTGTTTATCATTTGTTTGCAGCTAACAATTTATCGTTCGAGGTTCCGGAATTAAATGAAGTTGTCTATGTTTTCGGAATATATGGAGGCGATGGGAATCATGTTACATCAGATGGCTGGGGATTGGAATTAATTTATCCTGCTTGGCCCAATTCGGCTGTTTTACTACGAAAACCGTCGTTATCTGTACATAGGGAAGTGTGGGAAGAGGTAAAAATAATCTCATTAAAAAGGCTTGAGTATATTGAGTTGAAGTGTGGTTTTTCCAATAATGGCAAACATTTTCTGATAGTTGGGGGTGGTGGAATAGAAATCTTTAGTCGCTAATGTTGATTGAATACCGTATCACTAAACTGTTTTACGTCATCCCCCATGACTTCACCGCTTCCATTGCTTCCTTTACATCGCGAGTTGACCCCTAAATCCCCTTGCAGGAGACTTTTTTGAAAATGTTCCAAAATGATGCCGGATTTTTGGTTTAATATATTTGGAACAATTTTTACCGTAGAGGCGCAAAGACGCTGAACTGATACATAGCCAATATGCAAAGAACTTCTACTACCTTTTTCAGGAGTAGTTTTATTACCGTCCCGTACGAACAGGATTACAGCAAATATAAGTAAAAATATTGTTAATTGAATGTTTGTTTATATTCAGTTATAAACTGAATATATTTATTGTCACCAGTTGCAAACTGGCGACAGCGGGTAAGCCGGTCTACACCGTGAGTGCGGCCGATTTGCACGAGATTAACTTCGACCGTACTGACGTCCCAGGCATTCACAAAAAGTTTCAGGAGCAAATTGTACCCACCAAAGATAAAATACGTGCTGAAGGCCGTGGATGTACAGGCATATCTGAAGGAGGAGGCTATAGTTACCGCTACTTCAGGGAGAAAAAGGTATTGGAAATAACCTATCAACTAAAAGCTCATTGCGAGTTTATTGTTAGATTGATAAACAAGTCTTATACAGCTGAGTATAGTTTTGAAACAGGAGAGTTAATAAAGATGGACGAGCATAAAGTGAGGAAGAAATAGCACACTGTTCCGCAATGGGGCGAGTAGGTGCTTGATTGGTGCGGTCATAAGACCGCACCAAATGGAAATATTTATTATTGTCGTTTGTATTTTATATTGTAAACCGAAATAATTATTGCACGCGTATAGGCCGTTGAGCGCCGGCAACTATTGAGTGAGCGGTCCTAGTTTTTAACCAGTCTGAGAAATTGCTGAGTACCCTCCACCCGGAATTGCATTATGTATATGCCTTTGGGTAGCATTGAGATGTCGAGCACGGAAACAGGTCGGTCGATAGGTTCCACTTTAATGACATGTCCGGTCATATCGGTGAAAGTTAATGTAGCTCCCCGGTGCTTGTTCGTATTACCGATATAAACTGTCAGCAGCTCTTCCGCAGGGTTGGGAGATACTTTGAAAAATGTTCCGATAGCTACGTCGTGCACAGAAGTAGTGGTAAATTGTTTAGTCAGCCATGACGTTGTGTCAATACCGCAGATGGTGCGCAGGTGTACAAAATACAATGTATTTGGGGCTAAGCCTCCAATATGTTTGGTACTGTCTGTTGTGAACGTTCCTAAGGATGGTGTTGCGTTGTTAGACACCTCATACTCGTACCCATCTGCATTTGCAATGATATTCCATGCCAGGGATATTGACGTATCCGTAATGTTTTTTATCGTGTCCTGGGCGGGCATACACACGTTGGTCGTATTAAAGAGAACTTTTACCCAAACTGAGGAATCGCCATTACAGCGGGAGCGCAACCATACCTCCTGGGAACTATTAGGTGTGAGGCCAGTTAGGGTAATGCTATCTCCGGTAGTGACGGGAAGCAAAATGGGATTAGGCGAGAGGGGCAAAATATACTCGTAGCCTGATACTCCGCCTGTAGGTTTGAATTTAACTGTCGCCCCCGCGCTGCCTATATTTATGGCATGAGCGGAATCGGGCCGGTCGCAAAAGGATGACAGTGATGCTGAATACATATGATATGCCCGCAGGTCAGTAGACAAAAAGAGCCTATTTGCAGCAGGTATCAATGCAAAATGACTGCGTTTGTTCGTATGGGTGGCGAGGTTTCTGTAGCCATCCATGGATATATCGGTCCAGGAAGCGCCGTTATAACGCATGATACGTTGAGTGCTGATTCCGAACGCTACGTATGGGGTATTGCCTGAATCGAATCTGAGTTTAAGCAATCCGGTGGAATGCGCTGCAAAATTAGTATCTCCAACTGGCACCCAGTTGGCGCCATCAAATTTTTTGACTTTCAACCTCTGGACAAACGTACCATCGCTGTAAACAACGTGTGGGATATTGCCGGTATCAATAGCTATATCCAAAGCTACGGTCGTGTTGTAGCTAAACTGTGGAGAGCCTACAGTTACCCAGGATGACCCATTGAACTTATATACAGTTGCCCTGTACTGTTCAATTGCAGATACATATGGCGTGCCATTATTGTCAATCGCCATTGCCGTTGCGTTGAAATTGGTGAACCCTGCAGAACCAACTAATTGCCAGTTGGTGCCATCGAATTTCTTAACAACCGGCCTGTAGCTGGATAGTTGTCCTAAATAGCATATCCAAATACTATCACGGCTGTCAATCAGAAAGGTCGTTATGTTTGCTATGGAAGCATCCACATAGGTACCTACCTGCACCCAACTCGTTCCGTTATATTTTTTTACAAACAGTGTGTCGTGAATGATATAAGATACATGGGGCTCGCCAGCTGTATTAACAGCAATTTTTGTCACATAGGCCGGTGTATCGGTTATTAATAAAGGGCCGACATGCACCCAATTGCTGCCATCGTATTTTTTAACAGATACCTGGTTCTTTTTATATTTGTCAACATAAGTGATATATGGTGTTCCGTTGTTATCGCTTGACATGTCATAAAAATCAGACCATACATCTGTAATGCCCTTATCTCCGATAAACGAGCCTGTATTGTTTTTGTATTTCCTGACCGCAAGAAAGTTTGAAGATCCTGTAAGAGCAGTTTCTTTTCGCAATGTATAAATTCCACCTGCCGAGTCTGCGGCAATACCCATGTGTGCACTTTCTAATAGAAAAGGCAGGTAAGGGTTCACATCTACCCAGTCAGTTACGTTGAATTTTTTTATCGAATTAAAGTTGACATTGTCGCGGTAGGAAAGATAAGGGGTGTTTGCAGCATCAAAGGTAAGTAGCGGAAACGTGGCGGGACTCCCTGTACTTACAACCCCTTGGGGTGAGCCCACGGTCACCCAGTTTGTACCGTTAAACCGGTACACATACACTTTCAGGCTTGCTGAATAATCGTAGCAGGCAGCATAGGGCACATTGTTCCTGTCCAGCTTTATTTCAACCGTACCTGCCCTAACGCTAAAACCTGGTATGCCTACAGTGTCCCATTGAGTGCCGTTGAACCGGAGTACCGTAGCCCGGTAGCTTTGATTTTCATCGCTGTATATAACATATGGAACTCCTGTGGTGCTAAGGTCTATGTCCATTTCCGTGCCCGTAGATACATCTTTGATAATGCTGCCCACCTGCACCCAATTACTTCCGTCAAATTTTTTTATATAACAAAATTTGTTTGAAACCAGGCCACGGGACGCAACATACGGCGTTGAGGTTGCAGAATCTATAGCCAAACTGATAGAAGAGATAGCGGTAAAGCCGTTGAATTTTGTTCCGCCAATAGTATCCCAACCCACGCCATTAAATTTCAGTACATAACCGTCGTTCAGCGGATTGAAAAAAGCAACATAGGGAGTGTCCGTTCCATCCACTTGTATCTTTACCCTATACACATCAGTAGACGTA
>JACFNS010000201.1:0-3789 GCA_019454705.1 Taibaiella sp.
TGATGCCAAGCTCTCTGCATACAGCAAAAGCGGCCTGCATATTCAGCAGGTTGTGGCTGCCGAATACCGACACTTCCACCGGCCCCAGTTTTGTGTCCAGTACGGCCACGCCGTCTTCATAATGGTATTTGGGCATTGAGTAAGGTGTAGCTGCCAGGTGCCCGGCCGACGAGGCTACTAATTTTTTCACTTCTTCATCCTCCGCATTGTAAAACAGCGGTATGTTTGGCTCGCAACCCTTCAGGTATTGGCTGAACTGGTCGAGGTATATATCGTAAGTAGGGAATACGTTGATATGGTCCCATGCTATACCGCTCAGTACAGTAATATGTGGGTGGTAGAAGAATATCTTGGGTTTCTTTTCAATAACCGATGCGGGGTATTCGTCACCTTCCAGTATGATAACAGGCGCATCAGATAACTGTACTGATTGGCTGAAACCTTCCACTTTAGCACCTACGAGATAGTCGAAAGCCACATCCTGGTAGCGGAGTATGTGCATTATCATGGAGGTAATGGTAGTTTTCCCATGGCTGCCCGCTATTACTACCCTGGTTTTATCTTTTGCTACTTCATAAATATATTCAGGGAATGAGTATATGGGAATGTTAAAATTTTGCGCAGCCAGCAGTTCAGGGTTGTCGGCTTTAGCATGCATCCCCAATACTATAGCATCAATTTGCTGAGTGATCCTGTCAGTATGCCAGCCGTTGCTTTCGGGCAAAATGCCTGCTGCTGCAAGGTTTGAGCGTGCCGGGTCGTTTATTTCATCATCACTTCCTGTCACTTTGTACCCCTGCCTGTGCAGGGCCAATGCCAGCTGGTGCATCACCGCGCCGCCTATAGCTATAAAATGTATATGCTTCATTAATTTTTACTATCTTCGTACAAATGTAAGGGACGTTTTTAGTTTTTTAATTAAGTAAAACAAGATGCAAAAATTTACAATACTACGTCGAGTTGCCCCTTTGATGGCTATATTGGCCCTGGCTGTGGTGATGGCTTCTTCATGCAATTCAAGCAGCAAGTACGGCTGTCCCAATAAGCTGGAGGCAAGCAGTTCTTTGCGCTAAATCATTTAAACAGAAAATTCTTAGTATCCGGGCCGGTACCTACAGGTGCCGGCTTGGAGTATTTAAGGCTACTCGTCAGTTGCTGAATAAGCTGGCCTGCTGCCCGTATAAGAGCGTGGGCGGAGCTGCTATGCCATTGTAACTATGCTGTATATGGTACACTCCTGTTTCGTTATGTCGCGAGGCTACAACCACCTCCGTATTACCTGCATGCTCACTGAATAACCTCGCTACCAGTTCGGGGTCGTTATTGTCTTGCGACAGATGAGACAGGAAGATATGGCTCATATGAGCCGGTTTGTGTGTCCTGAATAGCTCCAGCGCTTCGTCATTAGATAGGTGTCCCTTTCCGCCCCTGATGCGTTGTTTCAGGTGTATTGAATATCTGCCGTTTTCCAGCATATCAGCATCATAATTAGCTTCAAGGAAGGCGGCGTGGCAACGCTTGAAATGCCGGGTGAGGTTGTCGCATACATTACCTATATCTGTAAATACACCTATAGTAACATCATGCCCATCTATTACAAAACTATGCGGGTCGCGAGCGTCATGGTGCTTGGCAAATGCAGTGACGAGGAGGCCGCCAACTGATAATTGTTCATCAGCGCTGAATATCTTCACTTTCGACTTCTCCACCGACAGCCTGCTGAAACGGAACGTACCCTCTGTGAAGTAAACAGGTAAACTGTATTTTTTAGACAATACGTTCACTCCTTTGATGTGGTCGCCATGCTCGTGCGAAATAAAGATGGCCTTCACCGTTTTCATGGACAAGCTTAGCCGGGCCATCCTGCGCTCGGTTTCCCGACAAGAGAGGCCTGCATCTACCAGTACAGCTTCATGCCCGTTACCTATATAATAACAGTTGCCGTTGCTACCCGAGTTGAGAGATGCTACATAAAGTGACATATTGCAGCAAAGAAACTAACATCCCGACAGATGGCAAACAGAAATTTGCAGTATGCGCGTATGTGATATTTGTCAATATTTTATATGGCTGTATTTGTTACCTTTGTCATATTGGTACGGGTATTTTCTATATTGATTTTTATAGTTATGGTGCTGGTGCAGACACCTGTAAGCCAGTTATTTAAAATCACCGAACTGATAGAGCATTATGCTGAACACAGGAACCTGGACGAGCATATGAGCTTCTCCGATTTCCTGGCAATGCATTATTCTCATAGCGATGTGCAATATCCCGATCACGAAAGGGACATGCAACTGCCCTTTAAGCAATACAATTGTTCATCACTTGTATTTACTTTTTCGCAGCCTGCTGCATTTGCACTAACTGATAAAACCTTTTTTGCGCGAAGTGAAGAAGGCCTGACCTTATACTGGTCACCGTTCCATTCTTCTGAATTACTTGCCAATATCTGGCAACCTCCCAAAGCTTAGTTATTCATTTGCTTTTATATATACCTGCATGTACAGTTGCGGGTAATAATGAATTAATTAATGCAATCAGATTTTTATGCTGAACAGGATAATTGAGTTTTCAATTAAGAATAAACTCATTGTAATATTATTCGTATTGGGGTTGATAGGCTACGGCAGTTACGAACTTAGCAGGCTGCCGGTAGATGCCGTACCAGACATTACCGATAACCAGGTACAAGTGATAACAGTTGTACCTGCGCTGGGCGCGCCCGATGTAGAGCGGTTAATCACATTCCCCATAGAGCAGGCGAACAGTAACATACCAGGCTTGGTGGAGATACGCAGTTTCTCCAGGTTCGGCTTGTCGTTGGTAACCATAGTGTTTGAAGACGATGTGGATGTGTACTGGGCCCGGCAGCAGGTAGCAGAACGCTTGCTGCGTGTACAGGGTGAATTGCCCAAAGGTATGGCGGAGCCATTCCTGGCGCCGGTTACCACCGGGCTCGGAGAAATATACCAATATGTAGTGCGGGCAAAACCCGGCTATGAAGGCAAATATGATGCGACTGAACTACGCACCATACAAGACTGGATAATACGCAGGCAGTTGTTAGGCGTGGAGGGTGTGGCGGATGTCAGCAGCTTTGGCGGTTACCTCAAGCAATATGAAGTGGCTATTAATACTTCGAAACTGGCATCGTATAATGTAACTGTCAATGATATTTTCAGCGCCTTGGAAAATAACAATGCTAATACCGGTGGTGCGTATATAGAAAAAGGGCCTGCAGTACTGTACATCAGGACGGAAGGATTAGCTAAGAATATTGAGGATATAGAGAGCATTCCCGTCAGGCAAACTTCAGGTGGTATCCCCGTCTTTATCAGGGACGTGGCTGAGGTACGCATAGGCTCGGCAGTGCGCTATGGTGCCATGTGTTACAACGACCAGGGTGAAGTGTCGGGTGCGGTAGTGATGATGCTGAAAGGCGCGAGTAGCGGAAAAGTGATAAAAGATATCAAAGAGCGGGTGGAGCAGATACAGAAGACCTTACCCGAAGGTGTTGTTATCGAGCCATTCCTAGATAGGACTAAAATGGTGAATAACGCAATTGGCACGGTTGAGAAAAACCTGCTGGAAGGTGCGCTGATTGTTGTGTTTGTCCTGGTATTGTTTTTGGGTAATATGCGTGCGGGCTTGCTGGTGGCATCGGTTATCCCTTTGTCTATGTTGTTCGCTGTTATCATGATGAACCAATTTGGCGTCAGCGGCAACCTGATGAGCCTGGGTGCGCTGGACTTTGGCCTGATAGTGGATGGCGCCGTGATAATTGTA
>JACFNS010000201.1:3799-5451 GCA_019454705.1 Taibaiella sp.
GCACAGGCTGCATCATTCCGCCAAGTTCAGAAATGTGACGCAGCTCACGCAGGGTGAAATGAACACGGAAGTAAAAACTTCAGCATCCCGGATGATGAACAGTGCCGTGTTCGGACAGGTTATTATCCTTATAGTGTACCTGCCTATACTTACGTTGCAGGGCATAGAAGGCAAGATGTTTAAACCGATGGCGCAGACCGTTGCTTTTGCATTGATAGGCGCTTTCCTGCTATCGCTGACCTACATCCCTATGATGAGTTCTTTGGTGCTCAGCAAAAAAATATCACACAAGCCTACTTTCTCTGATAAGATGATGGAGCGCCTGGGCCGGGGTTTTCATAAAATACTTAGCAAGGCTATCAGGTTTCCGAAGGTGGTAATAGGTGTGTCGCTTGGGCTGTTCATCATCGCTTTAGTTGTCATGTCTTCCTTAGGCGGCGAGTTTATTCCCCAGCTTGAAGAGGGTGATTTTGCAGCAGATACCCGGGTACTTACAGGTAGCAACCTGCACACAACTATTGAGGGGACACAAAAATCGTCAGCTATTTTGCTGGACAGGTTTCCTGAAATAGAAAAAATTGTGACAAAAATCGGCAGTGGTGAAATTCCAACCGACCCCATGCCTATGGAAGCCAGCGACCTCATGATTATTCTGAAACCCAAAAAAGAATGGACCTCAGCTAAAACTTTTCCTGAGCTGGCGGATAAAATGAGCGCTGCCATATCGGAAGTACCCGGGGTGACTACCGGGTTTCAGTACCCCGTTCAGATGCGCTTTAACGAATTGATGACAGGCGCCAAGCAGGATGTGGTATGCAAAATCTTTGGCGAAGACCTGGATACGCTGGCGCACTATGCCGAAAGGTTGGGCAAGCTAGCATCTTCTATCGATGGTGCGCGGGATATTTATGTAGAAACGGTAACCGGTTTGCCGCAGATAGTTATCGAATACAATCGCGCGGCCATAGCAGCTCACGGGTTAGATATTGAAACAATCAACAACGTAGTGAACACGGCCTTTGGCGGGCAAACTACCGGCATGTTGTTTGAGCGCGAGCGCAGGTTTGATATAGTAGTAAGGTTGGCGGGAGACGAGCAGAAGAATTTAAATGATGTAGCGGACTTACTGATACCTACACCCGCAGGAGCACAAGTGCCGCTGAGCCAACTGGCAACAGTAGCGATAAAAGACGGCCCCAACCAGATACAGCGCGAAGATGCTAAGCGAAGAATAATAGTAGGCTTCAACGTAAGGGGCAGGGATGTGCAAACCATCGTGCATGAACTGCAGCAAAAGGCTGAACAAATAAGCCTGCCTCCCGGGTATTATATCACCTACGGTGGTGCATTCGAAAACCTGCAGGCTGCAATGGGCAGGTTATCTATAGTAGTGCCGCTGGCGCTCGGCCTTATTTTCCTCATGTTGTACTTTGCTTTCGGCTCTGTAAAACATGGCCTGATTATATACAGTGCCATACCACTATCTGCCATCGGCGGCATATTCGCATTGGCACTCAGGGGTATGCCGTTCAGTATCAGTGCGGGTGTCGGGTTTATTGCCCTGTTTGGTGTTGCGGTGCTGAATGGTATTGTATTAATAGCGGAATTCAGAAAACTGAAAGCGGATGGTATGACGGATCTTAAGGATATAG
>JACFNS010000202.1:0-3211 GCA_019454705.1 Taibaiella sp.
TTAATGATTGTTAGCGCTATTTCTTACTTTATGACAAGGAAATATGTCAAACATTCCATATACCACAAATCGTTGGTAGAACAAAAAATAATACCAGCAGATATTGATAGCAATGATGAAGATCAGATTTGATTATTTATCCAGGTAATAGGATTGCATCAATTTATTGAATTCAGTTGTATACGCACCATTCATACTCCTGATAGCCAGATGTTCGTCCTTCGGTGCAATTCCCTCTTGTTTTGTGCAAATGCTAACTATCCTGTTGGCTGGCTTAGCTTCTCCGGGGTATATATTAAGTTGCTCTATTACCGACCACTTGTTTTCCCGCAGAATATCCGCCCATATTTCATGTTCCCGCACAGGCAACAATACAGACGCAAAGCCATTATCTGCAAGGTTATCATTAATAATGTTGAACAATGTCATGTAATTAAGCGAGCCGGTATGACGGGCCATGTTTCTTTGTTCTTTATGGCTCAGCAAACTTTTATTAAAAAAAGGCGGATTTGTGATAATGAAGTCGTAACAATCTTTGTATAAATGCAGCGAAGCATCTGCCTGTATAATATTTATCCTGTCGGCCCAGTGCGATGCGGCTACATTTTCTCTTGCCTGTTCAGCCGCATCTGTATCCAGTTCAATTCCATCTATAATTACATCCTGGTTCTTTTGTGCCAGCATCAATGCCAGCAACCCTGTGCCCGTACCGATGTCTAAAACCCTTTTTGCATCTGCAGGTACCTTTGTCCATGACCCGGCTATACATGCATCAGTCGATACTTTCATAGCGCACCTATCCTGGTGAACTGTGAATTGTTTGAACTGGAAATAAGTATTGCTCATTGCCAGCTTGCTTTTGCGGTAGGGCTTACACTCATGTCTGCGAAATCTCCCCGCAGGTATTTATAATAGCCGGTAATCCCTATCATAGCTGCATTATCGGTACAATACTGAAACTGGGGTATATGCGCCTGCCAGCCATTCTTTGCACACATATCCGCAAATGCGGCCCTCAATCCACTGTTAGCGGAAACCCCGCCTGCAATGCCCAGGTGCTGCACACCATACTCCTGAGCGGCGTGTTCAAATTTCTGTAACAAGGTTTGTATAATTGTGTGCTGGACAGAAGCACATATATCGTTTATGTTCTCTTCTACAAAGGCGGCATTATTTTTCTTCTGCTCTTGTAAAAAATAAAGTACTGCCGTTTTAACTCCGCTGAAACTAAACCCATAACCTTTTATATCTGAGATGGGAAAGGAATATTTTAGCGGATTGCCGGTTTGCGCCATCTTATCTACCATTGGGCCACCGGGGTATGGTAGCCCCAACATCTTGGCTGTTTTGTCAAATGCTTCTCCTGCAGCGTCATCCTGGGTTTCACCTATTACTTCCATGTCCAAATGACTGCGACAAAGTACAATCTGGGTATGCCCGCCCGAAACAGTCAAACAAAGAAATGGAAACTCAGGGTGTGGCTTATCAATAAAATGTGCCAGTACATGGGCCTGCATATGGTGAACAGACAGTAATGGCAGATTTAACGATTGAGCATATGCTTTTGCAAAACAAGCACCAACCAACAAGGAACCTATTAACCCCGGCGATTGGGTAAATGCAACCGCTGTCAATTCATTTTTAGATATACCCGCCTCCTTTAACGCTACATCTACCACAGGCACTATCTTCTGCATATGCGCCCTCGATGCCATTTCGGGTACCACGCCACCATATTGTTCATGAACCTTTTGAGTAGCCACCAGGTTACTCAATACTTTTCCATTACTGATAACAGCAGCGGACGTATCGTCACAGGACGACTCAATCGCCAGTATGTTTATTTGTTTATCCGACATGTTTCAGCCGGCAAAATTAATGCATAACGCTGCCCAATACTACAAGAGCTTGAATAAAAAGTAAATCAGCCATAGCAAAGCAAAGCCGGCATAAAAAGCACTGTTTATGCTATTACTGGTTTTATAATACTTTTTAAGCTTATTGTAAAATGTGTTTTTAATAACCTGGTTGCTGTATATCCTGAAAGAATCGAGGTATAAACCCAAAGGGTCCTCCCTCAACCCATATACATTAATAAAAACTAACTTGAGGAAGGCGAATAAACCTACCATGATGATAAAGAAAATGGGTGCATATTCAAGAATATGTGCACGAATCATAATTTGTCTCCCTTAATTTTACCAATTAAACAACTGAAATGCAGATGATTCAGCCATTAACATTGTTCTCTATTGTAATGTAGTTGCACTTGTAAAGCAAATACAGGGCTAATCGTTAAACAAAAAGGGCTACGTCATTAACAAGCGGTTAACAAATGACTAATAATAAGGTTATAATCATTTATTAAAGGTAAATGCCATGCCTGCTAACCAATTTATACCAGGCATAGGACGGGCGTTCACTACCTGGTATTGTTCATTCCACAAGTTGCCGCACTGTGCGGTAAATTGTAACCTGTTATCGCTGACAGGAAGACTATACATCAATTGTAGGTTACCTGTTGTATAAGATGGAATGCTAAATGATTCATCAGATGTGATATAACGCAAGCCTGTATAGGTATGATTATAGTTCAGGTATAATCTTTTCCATGCGAAACCAATATTAGCTTGCCCGTTGTACAGCGGTGTATAAGGTATCTGTTTGTCAATACTGCCATCACCGGGCAGGTAACTGGTAATAGTAGTGGCCAGGGTATATGTAGCATTAACACCAAGGTGCAGGGTCACATTATGCAACTTATATTGGAACTTATTTTCTGTTTCCAGTCCACGGCTGTGCACGCTGGCTATATTGTGCGGGGTCCATATAGCCCCACCCAACCAGAGTATCCAGTCGTCAATAATACGGTTGTATGCAGAGAGGCTATGTTGTAATATCCATCCCCGCCTTATGCTTATAGTATATCCTGCATCTTGGCTCCATCCCTTTTCAGGTCTCAGGTTGGGGTTGCCACCTGGATTGTAATACAATTCATTGAGCGTAGGCACACGGTACGAACGTTGTACGTTGGCACGAAACTGCAACCAACTGTTTACGTCATAAGAGGCATTCAATCCCGGCAACAGAAAAGACTGGTGATTCACAATCTCACCCCGCCCGTTTACAGACAGGTTCAATCGTTCGTTGATACCCGTAAATAAATAAGATGCCGCCAATGCATAACGGTTTTGTGTGTACCTGTCACCCT